>JAFAPL010000458.1 GCA_019247135.1 Chloroflexota bacterium
TCGATCACCTTGCAGTAGCGGCTACGAGCATCGCTCGCCCGCAACGCCCGATTGTGGCTACGGTGGACATCGACGAACTCTCTCGCCCGGATTACGCGGATCCGACTGTCTCGTGCGCTGTAGTGCTCAGCGACATCAGCCGACCCATCGCTGCTTGCATTGTCGACGATGACATACTCCCAATTTGGGTATGTCTGACGCAGGACGCTTTCGATACACTCCGCCAGGTGCTCCGCGCCATTGTATACGGGCGTAACGACACTTACTAAAGGGGCGGGTACCATCGCTTGATCCTCTATCGATTCGCTGTCACCGGCTCGGGTAGTGGTGCGTCGGAGCCTTTCTCCTGCTCCGGCGTCACACGCTCGAGCCAGGCCTCACGCCAGTACGGATAAATTTCCCTCGGACAGAACCAGCGCGCGGTGCTGTGTTCACCCGAACAGACCACGTTCTCGAGAGTGAGGCAATCGGACTTGAGCTCGATCATCTCACCACTGCGCTCGTCAATAATGCGGCTGACGCGTCTTCTGACACGATAGGTGCCGCCGCAAAACGGAAGCATCTCGTGATCGAACCAGAGTCCACGGGTCTTGCTGTCAGGCGTGAGCGTGGCCGCGATCTCCTCTCGCGATTTGACGCGAACAACTTCGCCAGGCTGGATGTGAAGCGCACGATCCCGCGTCGATTTGCTGCGCGTGCCTCGCAACGGCAGGTTGGATCTGAGCCGGAGCTTGCGGAGCGCTTCCTGCGCCAGAGCACGCGCGCTGATTCGCAGGAATCGCATGAAGGGGACGTTGCCACAGGTGTACTCTCTCAGGTACGGACGCGGGTCGAACGTGCGCAACCGCTCGGACGCGTCGTGCAGCTCGGTGGCTTGGCAGCGATACCGAATGCCCACCTTCGCTCCGATGTCCGAGCCGCGTGTCGCGTTTTCGTTCGACAAGCGCGCGAGCTCGCGACCTGAGCTCGGGTCTTCGCCTGGCTGACTCGGCGCGTCCGGCTCAACTCGGCGCAGCCACGATTCTTTCCAGAACAGGCGGCACTCAGCCTGACAGCCTCCGTGCGCGGAACCATCGCATCGCAGATCCTCGAGCATAACGGCTTCAGGTACTCGCCGACTCCCGGACCAATGCACCGTGTCACAGACCTTCTGCGCACGCTTCGATACGACGAATCGACGACCGGAATACTGCATCATCTCGCGCATGAAGGGCAGCCCATCAGTCGCACCCTGAGCATCGAGCGTTGCCAGGATCTCACCTGGACTTTTCACCTCCACAATGTCGCCGTTGCGAAGGGTGTCCTGCCTCATGTTCGGACCTCCGAGACCATAGAACGCCAACCAGGGCTTGCCGCTTCATATCTAGACCTGCAGCACTGAGGCCGAATGGGGATCTCGACGGTCCAACGTCCCTGCCGCCGACCATCGACTGGACTCGTACTAGCTGTGTCCGGCCTCATTCTTTGCGAAGCCACCCCCGTGGTGTGTAAAGCGAGGGTTAAGAACTGGTTGAGTCGACGGCGCACAACACACACACAACTCGGTCAACCCAAACTCAACCGCACGCCAATCAATCACGCGCGGCGAACAGCCCACACTTGCATACGGAAATGGCCCACGCGCTGCGCTTGCCCGAAATCCCCCAGAAAGCCACATTTCAACGCATCCAGCAACGCCTCGAGAAGTCAGGTGTCTGGGAGCATCTTCTCGGCCTCTGGTTGCGCCGCTACTTTCAGCAAGCCGGTCTGATTGTAGTGCGTGGCTGGTGGCCACTGCCCAGCGTCAAAAACCGCGGCCGGATCGCCGTCGAGAACTGTGCTTTTTTCCCAGGCGTGCGGCTTGAATGCGTGGAGGGCGCCAGCATCACGATCGGCAACGGAACCTACCTCAATCGGAATACTGAGATCGTCGCTTACCAGCGGGTGTCAATCGGGCGTGACTGCAAGATCGCGCGCGACGTCCTCATCATGGACACGGATCAGCATCCACTGCCGAACGGGGATCTCGACCGCGCGCCCGTCACAATTGGTAATGACGTATGGATTGGCGCGCGAGCGATCATCCTGAAAGGCGTGACGATTGGCGACCACGCCGTGATCGGCGCCGGAAGTGTTGTTACCCGAGATATCCCAGCGCGCGCGATCGCAGCGGGTGTGCCCGCGCGGATCCTTCGACACACTTAGAGTGGTACGGCAGTTTATCGACGAGTGCCGGTTGACCCTGCGGCCCGGACGACCTGCCAATATGCAAGACCCAACACCCCCCAGCGTGCGAGTGCGCGTGCGCCAGCTTTCCATTCGCCGCGGGCAAGTTGGTGCGAAGCCTCGGCTCGCGCGCGTCTGCAAACCAGGCGGAAGGCACTAAGCGCCGCGCGTCGCTGGTCATCGTCGTTCTCGGCCGACAAAACGCTGCGTTTACGCACCTTGACGTATGCGTCCCGCCAGCGCGAGGTTGTATGTGATGCGGCGCCAGGATAGCGACGCCAGTTGAGCACGACCTGGTTGACCAGCGCTATGCCGCCGTAACGGGCAATTCGCAAGTGCATATCCCAGTCGTCGCATGGCACCGCTTCGGCAATGTAGTCGCCGACGGTCTCCCGAACCGACCGGCGCACCAGCATCGTACCGGGGGTTACAGGGTAGTTCTCTACGAGCAGTGCGTTGAAGGTCGTCGGTGCATCAGGTGGCAACTCCACCAGCCCTGTCTTGCGCACCTCGTGTCGCCGAAGCATGGCCTGTTCGAGATCATCGCCTGGGATTGGTTGACCGTCTGGATCGACACTCCGCGCCAGCCCATGGGCGGCGGGTGCCGCGGGATCCTTCTCCAGAGCCCGCGTCAGGACCTCGAGCGCATTGGCCTCCCACACGTCATCATTGTCGAGGAAGATGACAAATTCGGAACTGCTTGTGCTCGCGGCCAGACCTCGGTTCCTTGCGCGTGCCGTCCCACCGTTTGTGCCTTCTACCACACGAATGCGCCTGTCCCAACCCGCATATTCGCGAGCGATGCTGACCGTCTGATCGCGCGAGCCGTCGTCGAAGAGCACCAGCTCCCAGTCAGCGAACGTCTGGCGAAGTACGCTGTCGACTACCTGTCGAAGGTAGGCCTCGCAATTGAACATTGGAACGATCACCGAGATGCGCGGTCCCACGGGATAGAGGTTATAGACGCCCGCGTCGTCTCCGATCAGGATTTCCTGGTGTACTCAACCAAACCTCAATCGCGACCGAATCCACCCCGGGCAGGCAGCACGTAATACTCATTCGCACATGGCCATCGCGGAAGCACCTGAGCCACACCTCGCCGCCGAGTCGAAGACGCAGGGTACCGCGGATTCTGCACGCGTCACTTCGCCAATGCAGGCAGTGGCAAGGGGTGCCTTCGCTCTGCTAACGACTCAACCGCTGACATGGGCGACCAGTCTGATTGGTGTTGCGCTCTTGCCGCGCTACCTCGGCGACGTTGCGCTCGGCCAAGTATCGCTCGCGTTTACGCTCGCCAATATTGCGGCACCTGTAGTAAGTCTCGGATTGCTGGAGTACCTTTCGCGCAGCCTCGCGAGTCGATCTCCAAATACTGAGCGCGACGCGTCAGTCGCGTGGCTCATTATGACAGTGGCGGCAGCCCTTGCGGCTGTCTTGCTTGGTCTCTTCGCGCACGTCTTCCAATTGCAGGTGGGAAGCACAGCGATACTGTTCGCGGCAATGGGTCAAATCGTACTCACGCCGACACAGGGTTTGCTTCTGACCCTGTTGCGTGGAAGCGAGCGCATGGGTCGTTTCGCAATTGTGAGTTCGCTCACTGCGAGCGCCAGCGCGCTGATACCACTTCTTGTGCTAGTCGCAGGTGGCGGGGTGAATGGCTACGCGCTGGCAACTCTTCTGGTGCTCTTCGGATGCCTGGTTGTTAGCTGGCGGACTTCGGGCATTCGACTGCCGCGTGCGGGGTTCACCGCGCCGGTCGCTTTGGCGCTGATCCCTGCGGGGTTGCCATTCCTGGGCTGGAATCTGACAATGCAGTTCTACGGCCAGATCGACAGGATAATGCTGGGGCTGTTGGCCCCTGTTCAAGTAGTGGGCTGGTACGCCGCGGCAACTCGCATCATCGGAGTTCCTGTCTTCATTCCGCTGCTAATTGTCACGCCCCTGTTCCCGGCATTGACCCGCTGCCGTGAAGACAAACATGTATTTCGGCACACCCTGAATACAAGCCTGCGCGGCGCACTTCTGGTTACCGCGCCTTTCTGTGCTGCAACTGCTGCCGCCGCGCCGGTCATCCCCCAGTTGTTGGGCTGGCCTGAGGAGTTCAACCAGACGGTCCTCCCGATGACGATACTCGCCCCCAACCTGACGATTGTTGCTTTCGACATGATGCTCGGCACCGCCCTTATGGCGCTCGGCCGCGAACGTAAATGGCTGCTCGTCGGGGTTATTGCAGCGGTTGTTAACCCGAGCGCAAATGTCGTCGCGATCCCATTTGCTCAGTCCGTCTGGGGCAATGGCAGCATAGGCTGCGCTACAGTCGCCGTGATTACGGAACTGGTCATGCTGGTGGGCGGTTTGATCCTCATTCCACGCGGTGTGCTCGACAGGGCACTCGTTTCCATTGCCGTTCGGACGCTGATCGCCGGCGGCGGGTTTGTGGTGATCACACGACTACTCCTCGGTTCGCCCTTGAGAGTCGAGCTTGACCTCGCGATTGGCACGGCCATGTTCATTGCAAGTCTGCTTGTCCTGCGCCTGGTCGGACGGTCCGATGTTCGACAGGTCTGGCAGTTCGCGACGAGCCTGCTGCGGTCGAGAGCTGGCCGCTCGGCCCAACCGCTTCTCAACCACGGCTAGCCCACATTCGCGCTTGCTGTCAACCACCATGGGCGACGTGCCTGCGGCTCTCGAGCACCAGCCTGGCCAGACCGCGCGCCTCCGTCTGACCGGACTCAGGGATGCTGCCTGGACGGAGATGCGTCAATACAGTCTCGGACGCACCTTTGATCCGCGTTCAAACAGCATTGGGTTTCTGCGTTTGCTGCTGGCGCTTCTGGTCATTGTCAATCACGTCTATCCACTGGGCGGCTTCGGTTCCCAGGAGGATCCACTGTACGACTTCACCCGCGGACAGGTCGACATTGGCGCCATTGCTGTGGGGGGATTCTTCGTTCTTAGCGGGTTCTTGATTACCGGCAGTTTCCTCGCAAACCCGCGACTGCTGGACTTTTTCTGGCGACGGGCTTTGCGAATCTTTCCCGGGTACTGGATGTGCCTGGTCGTCGTAGCCTGCCTCTTTGCTCCGTTCGCCTGGTGGACCGAGCATGGAGACACCTTCGGTGTGTTCTCTACACCCTATGACTCGCCGTGGAACTTCATTCGTTCCAACTGGCACCTGACCCTCCGCCAGTTGAACATCGCCGGCCTGTGGTCCTCGACTCCGTATGCACACTCTATTCATGATATGGCGGCCGATGGACCCCTCTGGACCCTGTACGCGGAGTTTCAATGTTACGTCGGGACGGCGCTCGTCGGTTTGATCGGACTCCGTTTTCGCCGACGTTGGCTCCTGCTAGTGTTCGCGTTGTTGGTCGGCGTTGCAAGGGCGACGTCGGACTTATCACCCGCCCTCGCCGCAGAATTCCTGCATCACCTTCCGCCGCGCGTCAATACCGAGCTGTTTTCGCGTTTGACGTTCCAGTTTATTGTCGGTGCCGTCTTCTTCGTCTACCGAGATCGCCTCATCATTTCAAGATGGTCCGCTGTCGCGGCCCTGGTTGTCGCGATAACGACAATTCTCGCCGGCGTCTACCCCGGCGTCGGCGAAGTCTGCACTGCCTATTTGTGGATCTGGCTCGCCGTCCATTTGCCACTTCGTCGAGTCGACTCGCGGGGCGACTTTTCATACGGAGTATACATTTACGCGTGGCCAGTCCAGCAGGCGCTCGCGCTGTACGGTCTGTATCGTTGGGGTGTTGTTCCTTTCCTGGTCCTGAGTGTGCTGTTCACGATGCCGTTTGCGATGGCAAGCTGGTACTTCGTCGAGCGGCCAGCGCTGTCGCTCAAGTGGATCTCGCCTTCCATGCTACTAGCCGGACTGCCAGCGCGACTGACGGCGTGGATGGCTTGGCAGAGCCCCGCTCCAGCTCAGCCGGGACAGCCCCACTCAGGATCGAATTGACCCCCTGAATTCAGGTTTGCACGCCAGAAAGGCCTTCAAACTCACGCATGACGAAAATCTCCGCGATCATCTCTACACGCAATCGGCCTGAACTCATCGGCGGAGCAGTTCGCAGCATCCTCGCGAATATATATTCCAACTTTGACGTGGTCGTCGTCGATCAGAGCGACGACGATCTTACGCGGGCGGTCGTGTGCGAGCTCGCAGCATCACATAACAACCTGCGCTACGTGCACACCGCCATTCCTGGGGTGTCCCGCGCCCGCAACCTCGGCGTGCACCGGACAGGCGGTGAGGTAGTCGCATTTACGGACGATGATTGCGTCGTCGCGCCAGATTGGCTCAGCAGCATCAACGCCGCGTTCGAAGACGATCCCGAAGTTGGCATGCTGTACGGTCAGGTCCTGCGGCCGGTCGACTCAGTTACTGACGACGGTATCCTACCAACCCTCGAATTCGAGAATGCCTTTCAGATCGACCGCCGCACCGGCTTCAGACTCTTTGGGATGACTGCCAATTTCGCTGCTCGCCGTTTTGCGTTCGAGCAGGTTGGCGGCTTCGATGAGGTTCTCGGCCCGGGCGCAGCACTCAACTCCGGCGAAGATTTCGATTTCCAGTACCGCGCGTTTCTTGCCGGCGTGACTATCGCGGTACGACCGGAAGTGAGAGTGGATCATTACGGCTTTCGCGATTCGCAACAATGGAATGAGACGCAGCATCGCTATGGTTCCGGCGACGCAGCTTTTTACCTGAAGCATGTGCGTTGTGGTGATCCATTCGCATGTGCGATGCTGGTCCGCAGGGTTGGACGAGTGTCCGCGCGAGAATTGCTCAGCTGGCTCGGCATCCGCCGGCGCGGATCCTTTGCGGTGTATCTGCGAGCTTACGTCGATGGAACCCGCGAAAGCCTGCGGTTTGGTGTCGATCGCCGCAGCCGGCTCTATCGTGACACCCACGCGCCGCGAAACGCGTCACGAGTGTCACTCTGTCGTATTCCTCGCGCGGCAAGCTCGCGACGATCTTGAGGAGGCGTGTACCTGCCGAAGCCGCCGCCCAGTTCGATCAGCTTGTCGAGCGCCTGTAAGCGTTGACCAGTCCAGCCAAACCGATTAATCGGGCTGCAGCCCGTGCATAGCCTCGGGCCGCTGGCCAGAGCCGTCCTTTGCTTAGATCACGGGTAGCTTCTCCACACGCGAACCAAGGCAGCAGGACCCGCTGTCGGAAACGCCATGCTTGTTCAATTCGCTCTCGTTCGATTGGCGCGAGGTCACGTCGTCTCAACCACGTGCCGAAGAGTTTGTCCTGCTGACTCCAGTAGTTGGCCACATCTGTCGAAGCTTGGCTGCCGTGGGTACGCCAACTCACGAGCGTGCGAGGAACGCGCCACACCTCGGCCACAAGGGCGAGACGCAGCGCCAGGTCCCAATCTTCCGCCGATTGGCCGAAACCTTCCGTCCAACCACCGGCCCGATCAAACACTGAGCGGCGGATCAGCATCGTCGATGGTAAGCATCCACTCCAACAGGCGAAGAGTGTCTCGAAAGGCGTGACAGGTTCATCATCACGTAGCCTACGGAATCCCAGACCATGTGGCACATACCGGGCCACTTCTGTTCCCGCGTAAGCGTCGGTTTTCACAACCACACCCAGCTCGTCCACAGATCTCGCCCGGCAAAATGCCATCCCGATCTGCGGGCGTCGCTCTAAGGTCTCCACCATAACGTCCAACATCTCGCGATCCAACAGGTCGTCCTGATCGAGAAACAGTAAGTACTCAACGCCATCGTCAGCTCGCCGGGCGCCGGCATTTCGCGCGGCACACACGCCGAAATTCGACTGTTTGAGCACGCGTATACGTCCATCCGAGCAAGCCATCTCGGTCGCGATCTCCCCGCTCGCGTCCGGACTGCCGTCGTCAACGACGATCAACTGCCAGTGCCTGAACGTCGACCGCCGCACACTTTCAAGTGTTTCCGCGATGAACCGCTCTCCTCCATATGCCGGAACGACGACGGCAACGAGAGCATGAGGTTCGGACAACATCGGAGCTCAGTGCGAGCCAGCAGTACTGGCAGTGCCGTATGAGCTGGCTCCAGCGACGCTTACTGTAAGACCTGGGTCGTGCGCCTGCAAGCGCGACGAGGATGACCTGATCGAGCCGCGGTTGCGTGAGGCCGTGAGTGGTTGTACTTCCTGAGCTTGGCCGAGCTCGACCCGTTCTCAACCACCCGCTTACGCACGCTCCGCGACTGCTGCGACATAATCGCGTCCGTTACAGACGCCTTCCACAAGTGGATCACTCCGAATGCGACCTTCAGCGTGAGTTGCGGCGGGGATCGATGACAGCAATCCGACGGAGTATTTTGATCGCGCTCGGCCGCGCACGCTAAATGTCAAGGCCATGCCAGGCAGGCAAATGAAAAGACCAGACATGCGTGTGTTAGCCATCTTGTCAGCCGCGCTGTTGGCAGCGTTCGTCGCTCTCGCGGTAAGGCAAATGCCCCCGAACGTGTCGTTGATGGCGACGTCTTACCGGGTCAGTGCTGCTTGCGGCGGGGGCGTGTACGCCCTCGGCGTGTCAACGGGATTGCACCTGCCACTTTCTCGAGGCTGCCAGGCGATCGCGCTACTTGGCCAAGCCACGCTGCCGCGGGCCGCAGTACCGAGTTCGAATGCATCCCTGGCTGCACCCGCCTATCCGCTCGCGGTCAGTTCAAACGGTCGTTATCTGGTCGACCGAAACGGGACGCCATTCATGATCAACGGTGATTCTCCACAAGCCCTGGCAGTTGCAGTCTCAGAGTCCGACATGGAGTTGTACCTGGCTAACAGAGCTCGGTACGGGATCAACACTGTTTGGGTAAACCTTGTGTGCAACTACCCTGTCGGCTGTCGACCGGACGCGGCCACCTACGATGGCATAGCCCCGTTCGTCCCATCCGGAGATTTGTCTCATCCAAACGAGGCGTACTTTCAGCGAATCGACAGTCTTTTGCAAGTCGCCGAGCGCTACGGATTACTCGTTCTGCTCGACCCTATGGAGAGCAGCGGCTGGTTGGACGTGCTGCGTGCGAACGGAGTGGATAAGGCCTACGCCTATGGTTACTATGTCGGCTCTCGCTACCGAGATGTACCCAACATATTGTGGCTCAACGGCAACGATTTCCAGACGTGGCACGACGCGAGCGACGATGCGCTGGTCATGGCCGTGGCTCGCGGCATCCGCGACGGGGATCCCAATCATCTCCAGACTGTCGAATTGAACTATTACCGCAGCTCATCGCGCGACGATGACCGCTGGAGTTCGCTCATCCAAGTGGACGCTGCTTACACGTATTCTCCAACGTACGCGCAGATCCTGGACTCGTACAACCGCAGTCCGGCCATGCCGGTGTTCATGGTCGAGGCCAGCTATGAGTTCGAGAATTCATACACTGGCCCGGCGACACTCAGGCGTCAAGCCTATTGGAGCCTGCTCAGCGGCGCGACAGGGCATCTGTACGGGAACGCTTACATTTGGCCGATGAGTTCCGGTTGGAAGAGTTACCTGGACTCGATCGGCGCCCGCGATATGAGCTATCTCGCCAACCTCTTTGCGTCCGTACGGTGGTACGACTTCATCCCGGACCAGAATCACTCAGTCGTTACGGCGGGCTACGGTACCTACGCCGAAAGCGGCAATGTCAACGACAACGACTATGTGACGGCAGCGCGGAGCGCCGAAGGAACCCTGCTGATCGCGTACATTCCAACGGAGCGGACCATCGCTGTTGATCTGGAGAGCTTGCAAGGCATGCTGCGCGCTCGGTGGTACGATCCCTCCACAGGTTCATTCACCCGCGCGGCCGATTCCCTCCTGCCGAGCGAGGGCACGCGCGAGTTTCACACACCCGGCAACAACGGCGACGGTGATAGCGATTGGGTCCTCGTCATCGACAGTACGTAAGCCGACCCATGGCAGCGGGTGGTCAACCACCAGATCAACGCGACACGCGGGTCCTACAACTCAGAGTCGAGACGCGCCCGCAGTCCGACAATCTTCTCCGAGTGTCTGAACGAGCGACGGAAAGCCTGACGGGCCGGGGCCGATCGCGCCAGCCACGCGGCCACGTGTAGCGGCGAGCTCCGCGCCGCGAGCACGAACGCCCGCCATGCCGCGCCGTGGTTGCCCCGCTCGACATGTAGCTCGGCGCTTACGAGGAACCTGGCGGCATAATATCCGTCACGTTTCAGCCACGCACGAATCACAAACCAGGTGGGCAGGCGCCCGAAACCTGCGCGCCGAATGTTTCGCCAAAAGACATGGCGCGTATGGCGCTGGTACCGATCCGAGATATGGTCCTCTTCAACGCTCGGAACGCGCGCGCGAAATATCATGCACGGCTGAGCCAGGAAAACAACTCGACATCGAAGCGCCAGGCGAAGGCACCAATCCCATTCCTCTGCTGCCAGGAGCGCTTGATCGAAGGGGCCGACGTGAGTCCACGCAGATGCCCGTACGACGACGGCTCCGATGTGAGGTGGCGTGGCAAGCACGCCCTGAAGTACATCGTCCTGCATGAAGGCCGGCGATGGATAGGGCGCTCCCGATCGACCTGACGCATCGATCGGGCAATACTGGCCTATGACGCCGTCCAGGGTTGGGTCCGCCTCAAGTCGCTCCAGGTGCGCTCGCAGATGGGTATCGAGCCATAGATCGTCATCATCGAGGAAGGCCAGATACTGGCCCGTCGCAATCTCCACTCCAGCGTTTCGTGCAGCTGCCGGACCTGGAACTGTCGCCTTCACGTAGCGTGCGCCGTGTTGTCGGGCTACTTGTTGGGCGGAACCCGCAACGCTATTGTCCGAAACGATGACCTCCAGCTCGAGGTCGCGGGCCTCGAGTGCGCGAATGCTTGCGAGGGCCTCATCCAACAGCTCTGGTCGATCCCTCGTCGGGACGATCACTGAGACTCTGCGAACATGGTGCGAGGACGTCGTTCCCGCGACACGGTCAGTATTTTCTGTGTGCAGCCAGTCACACGGCATCGGTCCGCTCGGGAGTTTGTCACCGGGTTGCATGATTGTCATGACGTGGATGAGCTCACCGCTCTGGTTCGAACCGCTAGAACCGCCATCGCGAATTCAACCCAGAGCCTTCCGAGGCGGCGCTCCGTTGCGCGACTCGGACCACCTGATCGGACGTCACCCAGGTCGAGCCGTACGGCGTGATGGCTTGCATTCATCGGCACCAGTCCCGTCGCTTCATACTGGCGCAAGCGGCGCAAAGATGAGTTCATGGTGAGTTGAGGCATGGTTGAGCGAGCCATGCACGACAGGCGGCACCACCCGTTTTCTGGCTGAGCAATCGCCTGGCAAGAGACAAACCATAGGCAGCCAACCAGCGTCGCAGGAGCCGCCTGAGCCAGCGCTATGCCGTATGCCTTGTCCCAATCACGACTCGGTCGAGCTCGCCGCGGGCGAAATCCGCCTCACCATCGTCGCGGAACCAAAGTCCCTCAGCCAATCCAGGGCTAATTGCGGGCAGTTGCGAACAAGGTTCGCGACTGCTTGATGCGGCTTGACTCCCGCCGCATAGCTCAGCAGGTATGCCTGCTGCAAAAAGGCGGCGATCAGCACGTAGGCGCGTGACGGGGACTGGGGAGGGAAAAACGATTCGACGTTGCCGCGGGGTAGAACCTCAAACAACCATACGAACAGCAAAGGGCTGGAAGCAGCGACTAATTGCCACCCGCGTACGTTCGACGCCCGTAAGAACATAAATGAGGCCGCAAAGGGTATGATGAGAAATGCCAGGTAAATTGTCTCTGTGAGCGGACTCATCACCAGGAACGCGCTAATGATCAGGCCAAATTCCAGAAGCGTTCGTCCATCACGCTGTATGGGCCTGGGAGCAACAAGCGCTAATGTCACAATGAATACACCCGCGACGATCGCCAACCAGATCACAGTCGCGAAGGCTGGCGCAACAACAATGGGTTGTACGTATGGGTTGATGTTGAACGTTCGTTCCAAGACGCCTCTAGGGGCAATATTTCCCTGGAAACTCAAGAAATGACTAGACCAAAACTGCCACACTGTGACCATATCAACAAAGGGCCGCTCTCCGATCCACAGGAATGGCACAAGCAGTAGTAGAACGAATGTGGCCAGACTGCTGAGCGCAAACTTGAACTCGCGCTTCCAAAGCAAGAAGACAACGATTCCGAGCAACATCGGCTTGGTCACGCCGGCCAGCGCCAGTAGCACGCCTGCCAATCCTGGACGGCGCGCCTGGCGCAGCCAGATGGCTGCGCACAAGCACGCCGCCAGGAATGCGTTTGCGTTGCCCGCAAACAGGTCAGTGCGCACGCTACTCATCAACGATGCGCCAGTGACGAGCAGCAATAACTGAGCGACGGACACCGACGCGCCAGTCGAACGCACCAACGCATACATCGCAATACACAGCAGTGCGAAACTGCACACGGCCCAAGCGTCGACTGCGGTGTTGTATGGCAGCAAGGTCAGCGGAGTGAGCAGCAATGCGAATATGGGCGCGTACACGTATTGGGCTACCAGAGGACCGCCAGGCGTGTACTGCGCCACCCATGCTGTGGTTGTCAGGTATGGATTGTCGCCATTCCGTACAGCCGAGGCAGCTGCATAATAGATCTCGAAGTCCCCGCCCTTGAACGGCTCGAACGCGAACTGCCGACCCAACAAGATGGCGAGGACGGCCAAGCACACGAGCGAGATCACGAATCGCAAAGTTTGCTGGTGGAAAGCCTTGCGAATTGATTGGCCCATTCGAACACAATGATTGCCGCGCTATGTAAATGCGGCGTGGAGCCCGGTTGTGGATCGGTTGAGCTTGGTCAACTACGCCGTGAGCAACCGCTTTTGAACTGTGATAGCCCACATTCGCGGTTAGCGCGAATGCTTGCCAGAGCCTGTCGAAGAAGCTCTGGTCGATTCTTCGTGGGTACGATACCCGAGACTCTGCGGATCACCTGATCATCCCCAACAGCCGTCGTGATCCGATCGAGGCCAGCGATGGGCCGGTCAGGCCACCCACCATCCGATTGCGAACATTGCCACCAGAAGCGCGGACATAGCGAAGGCCACTACCAGATATGTCAGAAACTGGAGTTACCCCGCTTTCGTGGACGGGTTGCGGCTACCGCGGCCGCGAGTATGCCAGTGCGATTGCGGCGACTTGCCAGCACTTTGACCAGCGTGTGATCCGCCACTGCCGAGCGATAAAGATAAAATGTCCCGAGAACGCAGCCGATAACGAATTCCGGGAGCCTGAACCAGGGCATCTTGTACGGAATCAACCCGATGTAGCTCCACAGGTTGTCTCCGCGCCACGTCGCGAGGCCCCAGGTCAGGGCGCTGCCGATGCCAAATCCGACCAACGCGATGCCAAACAGCCCGAGGACGGTCCGCCCAGGATTCCGCCACAGCAACACGGTTGGCGCGAGACGCGCAATGATAAAAGGAAAGAGCAGGTAAAAGACCGCTTCAGTCGCGACACTCCACGCGGGTGCATTCCATTGAAATGAGAGCGTTTCACTCGGGATGTGCACCTGGATTATGGACGCGTAGGTCAACCACGTCAGCGCCAGATAGAAAGGTGACGGCGGAGCACTTGCTCGTACTTGGTACGAGCGGAGTACGACCACTGCGATCAGGAGTAGGGAGACGATATACATCGGGTAGACGCGGGCCTGAAGAAACCGGATGTACTGAGCGCGCGAGACACCTGCCTTGAACCAGGCCGCGTATGTGTAGGTCAAAATGAACCCACTCAAAACAAAGAAGAAACTTACCCCCGCGTTTCCCTGCGTGGCGAGCCAGAGCAATTGTGGGACAAACGGCAGGTCCAGTGCACCGTGACCGACGACCACTGCAGCGGCTGCCACGAACCGGAGCGCGGTCAGCTCGGGAAGTTGAGCTCGAGTTCGCATGCTGGACAACCCCGTGACCGTCGATGGTCGTTGCATGACTGAATCGAACGATTCCGCAACGGGATGGGGGGGTACACGGTTGCGTATACGTTGAGGAATCAGCGCGGGGGCGGGTGCGGTCTGCCCCGTTTAAGGGCGCAGCCGGCCGTCAGATCAAGCACTTCTGTAACGACCAGCGTAACGCGGGTTTGCGCAACCGGGTTCCGGGTTTTAACAACTTGCGTCCGCGGCGTTACGCACCGCTAGAGTTGTTGCTGTAAACTACGCAAACAGCGCTTAGCTCGAACCGACCCAGTACACGGCGCGCGGGAGTGATATCTTGGGGCTATTCCCGCAATACGCGACACAAGCACATGATTGCGAGGTTCCATGCAAGGTTTACTCTTGTTGGTCAGTACGCTGTTGATCGCGGTAATTGTGGCGTTGTCGCCTGCAAGGACGAGGGACTTGCAGCAGTGGGTTGAGCCCGTACGATGAGCGCCAGATTTACGCCATGGATGGCTGTACTGGCCGTGTCACTGGTGGTGCTGGTGCACCCATTGTCTGCGGCTGCGCAGTCGACCAGCGCGTGCGGACTGGCCAACGCTGCTTTTTGCGACACGTTCGACGCACCCAAGGCCAACGGTGGCCGCGGTGGACCGCTCGACCCGGTCTGGGGCGTTTCCCGCGTCACTGGTAGCTCCAACCTGAACCAGGGCTACGAAAACGCCTGGGCCGACACCGACATCATCATGTGCGACGGGTCCACCAGGCGCGTCAGTCCGCCGGACGACATCCAGATCTGCAACGGCCAGCTGCGCGAAGCCATCAACGACACTGGCATGAACAACCTGGCGATGTACCCGCGCCAGCCCTTCGACATTGCGGGCCGGACGGGTACCGTGTCCTTCGACGTGTCGAACGACTCTGGCGGTGGACACCAGGCCTGGCCCGCCTTCAGTTTCACCGACCAGCCCACTCCCGCACCTCTGGCGAGCTTGTCGGCTTTTCCGGGTGTCGATTATCCGCGTAATAGCCTGACCATCGAATTCGATGGCTACAACGGGCGTTGCGTCAGCGTGGGGAGCGTGGCCACGACCGCCAATTGGGCGGCCACTGCTGTGCCGGTCGTCATCGACGATTGCGTGCTCGAACCCGCGCAGGAATCGTTCGCCATGAACCACGTCGAAATCCACATCAGCCAGTCAGGTTTCGAGGTCTGGATGTCGGATGCGGGGACCAGGAACATGAAGAAGGTTGCGCACGCGAATGTCAACGTGCCGTTGACCCGTGGCCTGGTCTGGATCAGGGACGTCCATTACTCAGGCGACAAGATATGCCATGAGGAAGCCGGCATTTTCTGTCAGGGGATGCACACGTTCGCGTGGGATAACTTCGCCTTCGATGGCCCGGTCCTGCCGCGTGACCTTGGTATCCAGCTGCCCGACCAGATGTTGCTCACCGACTGGGCGAACAAGCCAGACAATGGCTACCCGGTGCATCAGCTTGGGTGGGCGTTGAACGCAGGCGTTGTTCCGCCTGGCGTCCACCACATCATGAACTTTTCAGGTGCTCAAGCACTGCATGACGTTGAGAAGGCGTCCGCGGCCATAATCGTCATGCAGTACGACTCACCAGACCAGGTGACGTTCAACTACTCGGTCAACGGCCATTCGCCTCACACTCAGCCGTGGAACCCGATCCCCCAAGGCGACAATAACGTTGGGGCCTTTCCTGTGCCGCTCTCCGAACTCGTGGATGGCAACAACACGATCGACTTCTGGGTAACCAACGACCCGAACGGCATCTGGGGGCTGTCACAGGTTGACATGATCCTCCTGGGTGCTGGTGGTGGCGGCGGCGGCGGTAGTGATGGCGGCGGGTCGTCTACGCCGCCCGCGACACCTACTCCAACCGCTACCATGACGGCGACACCTGGCACGTCGTTCACACAGTCACTCAACCGCGGCGACAGTGTGCAGATCACGTGCGCAAGTGGCACGCTTTCGATCGTCACCCAGTCGGGCTCGAGCGACGTGCTGAAGTGCAGTTGAGCTAGCACACGGTCCACAGACTCGCGGCTCAACTCCAACTCAACCGCGTGGCAATCCGTCCATCCGAGCCGAAGCCCTATGCTCGGTGGGCTGGAAAGCTGTGCGATGAGACTCTCGGCCAAGCTACATTTCCGCCCCGCGGTCAGCCGTGCTGCCCTTGGCAGGCGCGCCGACAAACCTGCGCGCTGGCTCGCGGCGCTGCTCATGACCTCCCTGGTTGTGGCTCAGCCCGGGCCGGCGAGCGCCGCTTCAACGGTGCCATCGGTCACCGACCCTCGTTATTTCGCGGGCGCCAACGTGCCATGGTTCAACTGGGGGTGCGACTTCGGGTGCTCGACCACCAACGGCGTCAGCTCCGCCGGTGTGCACAGCGCGCTGGCTGACGGATTCGCACGTCTCAAGTCTGCCAACGTGCATGCCGTTCGCTGGTGGGTGTTCGAGGGCGACGCATGGCAGATCAATCACGATAACTCGGGGACCCCGACCGGGTTGAACCCGGCTGTCTATACGGACATGGACGCTGCGTTGGCCCTTGCCGACCAGTACGACCTCGCCTACGACTTCGTCCTCTTCTCGGGTCCAACCGCTATCCCAAACAAGTGGCTGACCGATCCCCAGCAGCGCCAACATCTGGCCGATACACTCGCGCCTCTGTTCGCACGCTACAAGGACAACCCGCGAATCCTGGCCTGGGAATTGTTCAACGAGCCCGAATGGGACATCGCCAACAACAAGATCCAGTTGGCCCCCGTGCAGGCGACTGTCAAACTGCTCACCAGCACGATTCACGCCCAGACGAAAAACGCGGTGACCCTTGGTTCCGCCACCCTGGATGGCATGTCGGATTGGGGCGGCATGGGACTCGACTTCTACTCACCGCACTGGTACGACCCGATGAATTCTGGGTCCGCTTGTGCGCCCTGCACCGACGCGGCGACCACCGGCGGCGCGCATGGTACTGGCGGCGCGCCGATTGTGCTTGGTGAGTTCTACGCCGGTCGGGATGTCAATGCGGCGCAGCGTCTCAAGGACTTCCGCGCGAAAGGTTACGCCGGGGCCTGGGCGTGGTCGCTGTTCAGCGATCATACGGGCGACAAGATGGCTATCGACCTCGGCGCCGTGTCCAGCTTCACCAGTAGTCTGGCGCCTGCTCCTGACGCTGGAGCCCAGCCGGCGGGTCCTGTCGCAGGCCCCGACTCGGCCGCTCCTGCCGGTGGTGGTCAGGCCGCGAGCGGCGGCTCGACGAGCGTACAGTTGCTCGCCAACTGGGTATCCCCCACGTACGTTCTGCCAGGGCAAAACGTCACCGTGTACCAGGACCTTCAAACCGCGGCTGATACGGACGTCCGAATGCAATTCGACGTGGTCGACGCCAATGGCCACAGCGTCGCGTCGGCCATACTGGACAATCAGCATGTTTCGCAAGGCGCGATCTCATCCGTGAGCGGGGCGGTTGCATTGCCAAACGCGCTTCCGCCGGGGATGTACTCGGTCAAGAGCGGCGCCTACTCGCCGGACGGACAGAAGCTTCTGGTTGGCAGCGACGTCGCGACCCTCAGGGTCGATGCTCTGCCTCCGACACCTACCCCGGTTCCGTTGCCTCCGGACGACAACAGCTCTGCCGATACGTAGCTCGGATTACAGCGTGCGGATGGACGCCGATCGCCGCGTCGTCGTAGTCGGCAGTGGCCCAGCGGGAGCTACAGCAGCACTCGTTCTCCTGGAACGAGGCATACCCGTCACGATGTTGGAATCGGGTGTGTCAGCCCCGACTGGCCGGCTTCTCCGGGCATTCGGTCGGAATCTGTACCGGCAATGGGCTCCGCCGGCCGAGGCGTATCAATACGTACCCTCGGGTGATCCCGACACGCGCGCGCTGACTGCGCTGGTCCCTGGAG
>JAFAPL010000559.1 GCA_019247135.1 Chloroflexota bacterium
GTTGTCGATCGGCTCGTCGGGCTCGACCTGCAGGTACAGCCGCGTGATCTGAAGCGAACGCATGCTGTGCAAGGCGAAACCGCGCGGGTTGCGCGCGTAGACGAGCTCGACGTCGTTCGGCGGTGCGGCAGCCAGAATGCCGAGCCAGGCGAATGGGTACTCGCGCTCGTAGACGTGCGCCTGACCGGCGGGCAGGCTCTGGCGACTGATCCCGTGGAAGCCATCGCAGCCGGCGATGAAGTCGCATTCGAGCACCTGCTCGCGTCCGTCCTGCGTGAAGTGCACACGCGGTATCGCGGCGGAAACATCGTCAAGGCCGATGGCTTCGGCTTCGAACACAACCGGCGCCCCGGCGGCGATCAGGTCCTTGACGACTTCTTGCTGGCCGTAGACGTAGATCGACCGGCCGCCCGACAGCTCGGTCAGGTTCAGTCGAATCCGTCGACCGTTGACGTGAAAGGACAGTCCGTTATGGACCATGCCTTCACGATGCAAGCGGTCGCCCAGGCCGAGGCCGTCGAGCAGGTCGACCGTACCCTGCTCGAGCACGCCCGCGCGTACGCGTTGCTCGACGTACTCGCGCGAACGGTTTTCGAGCACCACGCACTCGATGCCGTCGCGTTTCAAAAGATGCGCGAGGGAGAGCCCCGCGGGCCCCGCACCGATGATCGCGACCTGGGTACGCACGCGTGCAGATTAAACAAAGAAGCGGCGCCGCACCGCACCGGGCGCGACGCCGCTTGTTGAGAGCTCCGCGAGCTTGATCAGTACTCGGGCATCGGCGGGGCCGCCGGAGCCTTTTCCTTCTCGGGAACCTCGGTGATGAGCGTCTCGGTCGTGAGGATCATCGTCGCGATCGACGCCGCGTTCTCCAGTGCCGAGCGGGTCACCTTCAGAGGATCGATGATGCCGCGCTCGACCATGTCGGCGTAGTCGCCCTTCGCCGCGTCGTAGCCCTTACCCTTGCCCTGGCGCTTGACCTCTTCGACGACCACGCTACCTTCGCCGCCGGCATTGGCAACGATTCGGCGCAGCGGCTCCTCGAGGGCACGCTTGAGCATCGTGGCGCCAGTCTTCTGATCGCCATTCAGCTCGCTCAGGACCGGATCGAGCGCCGACAGGGAGTGGACGAACGCCGTCCCGCCGCCAGGCACGATGCCTTCCTCAACGGCCGCACGGGTGGCCGACAGGGCGTCCTCGACGCGGTGCTTCTTCTCCTTGAGCTCGACCTCGGTGGCAGCGCCGACCTTGATCACCGCAACACCACCGGCCAACTTGGCCAGCCGCTCCTGCAGCTTCTCGCGATCGAAGTCGCTGGTCGTGTCGTTGATCTGGGTGCGGATCTGCTGGATGCGGCCCTTGATGGCCTCTTCCGAGCCGCGCCCCTCGACGATCGTGGTCTCGTCCTTGTTGGACGACACGCGGCGTGCGCGACCCAGGTCCTGCACCGTGGTGGAATCGAGCTTGCGGCCGACCTCTTCGGAGATGACCTTGCCGCCCGTCAGCGTGGCGATGTCTTCGAGCATGGCCTTGCGGCGATCTCCGAAGCCAGGCGCCTTGACCGCGAGCACGTTGAGCGTACCGCGCAGCTTGTTCACGACCAGCGTTGCCAGCGCCTCACCGTCGACGTCCTCGGCGATCAGGACCAGGTTCTTGCTGACCTGCAGGAAGCGCTCGAGAACGGGCAGGATGTCTGAGATCGCGCTGATCTTCTTGTCCGTGATCAGGATGTACGGCTCGTCAAGCTCGGCTTCCATCCGCTGCGGGTCGGTGATGAAGTAAGGCGAGATGTAGCCGCGGTCGAACTGCATACCCTCGACATATTCCGTCTCGAACTTGAGGGTCTTGCTCTCTTCGACCGTGATGACGCCGTCCTTGCCGACCTTGTCCATGACCTCGGCAATCAGCCGACCGATTTCGTCGTCGGCGGCCGAGATGGCAGCGACCTGGGCAATCTTGGTCTGATCGGCGACGGGGGTGGACATGCCCTTCAGGTTGTCGACAACCGCCTGCACGCCGCGCTCGATGCCGCGCTTGAGCAGCAACGGATTCGCACCAGCAGTGACGTTGCGGAAACCTTCGTTGACGATGGCCTGGGCGAGCACGGTGGCCGTGGTAGTGCCATCACCCGCGATGTCGTTGGTCTTGGTGGCAGCTTCCTTGAGTAGCTGAGCGCCCATGTTCTCGAAGGGATCCTCGAGCTCGATCTCCTTGGCGATGGTGACGCCGTCATTGGTGATCGTGGGCGGCCCGAACTTCTTGTCCAGGACGACGTTGCGGCCCTTCGGGCCGAGCGTAATCTTGACAGCGTCGGCGAGCGCATCGATTCCGCGCTTGAGTGCGCGCCGCGCTTCCTCGCTGTACTCCAGCTGTTTGGCTGGCATGTAGTAGTGGCTCCTTAGCAGAACGGCCGTCAGCGGTCCGAGCTTCAGCGGCGCGGCTGAGGGCTGACGGCTGACAGGCTATTGTCCGTTTGACGTAACGACGGCGAGAATGTCTGTCTCGCGCAGAATCAGGTACTCGTCCTGCTCGAGCTTGAACTCGGTGCCCGAGTACTTGGCGAACAGGACGCGCTCCCCCTGTTTGACATCTGGCACGACCCGCTCGCCGGTGTCGAGGACCCGGCCCGGGCCGACGGCCAGAACCTCGCCTTGTTGCGGTTTCTCCTTGGCGGTATCGGGCAAGACGATGCCGCTCCTGGTGACCTCCTCACGCTCCAGTGGTTTGACCACCACACGGTCGCTGAGGGGCCGCAGATTGAGACTCGCCATTGCGTGTCCCTCCGTGGCATTTTTAGCACTCACTTGCTTGGAGTGCTAACCACGGTCAAGCTTAGCAAGTTGCATTTAGCACTTGCAATGCACGAGTGCTAGAACTTTGTAGAAGTTTCTAAGCGATGGGCAGGCCCGGCTCGACGTCCAGTGACAGGTCGTTTCGCTGACCAGCCGTGTAGCGGAAGTAGGCCGCGGCGGCGATCATCGCCGCGTTGTCGGTACACAGCCGCGGCGGAGGGCACAGTATCGGTCGCTGCGCCCGGTCTTCAACCGTCCGCAGCAGCGTACGATTCGCGGCGACGCCCCCAGCCAGAGCGACATTGATCGCGCCGTACGTCTCAGCCGCACGCACGATCTTGGCCGAGAGCACGTCGACCACCGCCTGCTGGAAGCTGGCGGCCAGATCGGCTACGGGCAGTCGCTCTCTGCGTTCCTTGGGCGAGGCGGTGTCGGGGTCGACCCCCAGTGCCGCCACCTGATTGCGCACTGCCGTTTTCAGACCGCTGAAGGAGAAATCGAAACTCTCGCCATCGAGCCACGCGCGCGGCAGTGCAAACCGCGCTGGGTCACCGTTTGCGGCTTCGCGTTCGATCAGCGGCCCGCCAGGAAACCCGAGTCCAAGCAAGCGGGCAACCTTGTCGAAGGCTTCGCCAGCCGCGTCGTCGCGGGTTCTTCCCAGGCGCTGGTACGCGCCGTGGCCGTCGGCGAGCACGAGGTCGCTATGGCCGCCGGAAACGATCAGTGCCACGAGCGGAAATCTCGGCTCGCCTGGGGTGAGCCAGTTCGCGTACACGTGGCCCTCGAGGTGGTTGATCCCGAGTAGCGGTTTGCTCAGCGCGAACGCGATCCCTTTCGCCACGTTAACGCCAACCAGCAACGCGCCCGCAAGTCCAGGCCCGTGAGTAACAGCGATGGCGTCGATGTCGCTCCAGTCGACGCGCGCATCAGTCAGCGCTTGTTCGACAACAGGCTGGATCGCCCGCAAGTGAGCACGAGACGCCTGCTCGGGCATGACCCCGCCGTAGCGCGCATGCAGGTCGGTTTGCGAGGCGATCACGTTCGACTCGATGCGAGCACCGTCGCTCACGATCGCGGCCGCTGTTTCGTCGCAGCTTGTCTCGATTCCGAGAAGACGGGTCACTCGGAGGCGGGCGCGTCGAAGGCAAGCACGCCCGCGGGCACCAGCGCATACAGTCGATGACCGTCAGGGCTGGATTGCAGCACGCGCACGCCCGTCAGCGCCGCGGCCCGAAGCTGGCGTACGAAGCCTCCGTCGGCCGTGGTTTGCACGATGCGGGCATGCGTCGGGTCGGCCAGATACAGTCCGCCACTGCGATCGGGCGCCATAGCCGTAACGGCCGTCAACGGACCATCCGGCGCCTGAACGTCGTAGCGGAGTGGCTGGCCGGTCTGGTCGAAGCGGCGTACATGACCATCGTCGAGGCGCAAGTACAGGTCCTTGACGGAGGCGACCTCGGCGACATGCTGCCATCCGACATCGTCCAGCGCCGATCCGCCGTTGAGCATAAGTCGTGGCGGATCAGCAAGCTGCTGGCCAGCCGACGAGTAGGCCAGCAGACGCCGCGCGCTGCTGTCCAGCACGAACAAAGCACCATCCGAGCCCGCGCCGAGCGCGCCAAGCTGCTGCCACGTGCCGCTGCTCGGCAATGCTTGCGTTGAGATCGAACCATCGGACGCCCGCTGGACCACCGTCCGACCCTCATCGACCACCACCAGCTCGCCCTCTCGCGAATCCGCCAGCGGCAGGTACTCCATGGCAATGGGCGTTGCGAGGCGGCGTGCGCCGACCGTGGCGCCTCGGCTTACCAGGACCGTTTGCTGCGTCGGCACCTGCTCGAGCGAGTCAGCGGCAAACGTCCGCACGGTCGCTTCGACAGGATCCAGCGTGTAGATCGCGTCATCCGCGGCTGCCAGATCGACGACGTTCGCTGCGCCTGGCCCGAGGCGCACGGCGACGGCTGGATCGACCGGGACAACCCGATCCACCCCGTCCAGCTTCTGGGCGACCTGCTCGAGCAGTGGCGAGTAGGTATCGGGCGCGGTGGTAGCAGCTCGCGAAGCCAGGTTCAGAGCATTCGCGGCCACGCTGTGAGCGGCGTAGATGTCTGGCGCGCCGTCCACCTGCGCCAGCAAATCCTGAGCCCGCTGGCCGGCTTCGATGGACGGCACCTCGGCGGTCCGTGACAGGACCACCAGCGCGGCGGCGCAGAGGATTGCGAGCGGCAGCGCGAGCGCCAGCAGCCGTCGAATGCGCTTGCGTCCAGACAGCGGTGCTTGCCGCTGCATCGACACGAGCTTGAGCCGCGGGTCGGCCGGCACCGGGCTTCCAGCTTCGCTGACCAGTGCGCGCACAAGGCATCCAGGCCGTGAGAGCGTGGTGCTCAGCCGTTCCTGAGCTTCGCTGGGTCGGTTGTTGGAGACGACGTCGACGACGGTTTCGGGCACGGAACGGCCGACCGGAGCGCCACACACGAGCACGAGTCGGTCACCGCGCTCGAAGGGTGTGCTCCACAGCGTCACTCGTGGGTCTTGCTCGAGACCGGCTCGTCGCAGCAGACGCGTGGTGCTGCGCTGTCCAGTCAGGACGCCGCCACGTAGTGCGAACGCGGCAGCATCGCCGACCAGACACACGTACGCGGTTCGACCGCGTGTCGCCCCTACTGCAACAGAAGCCGTGATCTGCTCGAGTGGCAGGACGCCGTGATTGTGGTGCCGCAGCACGTAGTGCGCCGCGAGTGCCGCCGCGCGCACCGCACCAGTTTGAGAGCCCGTTTCGGCGCGGAAGAACGCCTCCTGCATCGCGCGGAGGACGCCACGCATAACAACTGGCTCGAGCCGGCTTGGATCCACCAGCAGGAACAGGCGCAACGTGCGTGTGCCGAATGGCCACAGCGAGAACTGGCGAGCAACCACCGCGCTGCAGCGAGCGTCGGGCGAAGGCGGGATCAGGCGTAAACGGCTCCTGGCGGAGTCGCTGGCCGTGGTCGCGTCCGCTCCAGGACTCGACACGAGGGTGCCCGTCACGTTGCCCGCAGTATAGAGACCATTCCGGACAAGTGTAAACGTCCAATTCGAAAAACTCGGGAACGACTCGTAACGCATGCGTCGGAATTGCTCCGCAGTACAGTTCAGCGTGGCGCACGCGGCAATCTGGGGGCTCGTCTCGGACGTCCACGGCAATCTTGATGCGTTGGCGCGTGCGCTCGCGCTGCTCCAGGGTGCTGGTGCAACCAGGCTGGCATTCCTCGGTGACTACCTCGGCCGCGGCGATTCGGACGCCTGCGTCGACCGCATCAAACAGGTGGCCGACGTCGCCGTCGTCGGTAACCGTGACCTTGACTGGCAGGATCGCGTCTCGGCCGAGACCAGAGCCTGGGTGCTCAGCCTGCCGCGCTCCGCTTGCACGAACGGCCTGCTGCTGGCCCACGGCGACGCCCGCTTGACACCGCCGCTCAGCACCAGCCAGATCAATCGCTCGTTTGCACGTACCTGGACCGAGATGGACCGTGTCAACGCGCGTGTATTTGCGTTCGGCCATAGCCATCACGCGCGCATCTGGCGCAAGGCCGATGCGGTCTCGCTGGAGGCACTCGAGCAGGATTGCGTTGGGATGCTGGACCCGTACAGATATATCGTGAACGTCGGAACGACGGGCTTGCCGTTTCCGGGCAAGGGCGGCCCGAGTGTCGCGCTCGTCGATTTCGACCACATGCGTATTCGGCAGCTTGCACTCGACCGCGAGTAAACTTTTTCCCGAACCGCCGCCAATGTCCACTGCGATCTACCTGGACCACGCCGCGACGACCCCTGTGGATCCGCGAGTGGTTGAGGCGATGAAGCCGTACTGGCTCGAGGACTGGGGCAACCCGTCCAGCGTGTACGCGGTTGGACGGCGCGCGAGACGCGCACTTGACGACGCGCGTGACCGCATCGCCCAGGTTCTGAACTGCCGAGCCAACGAAGTCCTCTTCACGGGCTGCGGCAGCGAGAGCGACAACCTGGCGGTCAAAGGCGCTGCGCTGGCGCAGGCAGAACAACGCGGTTTTCGGCACATCGTCACCACACGAGTTGAGCACCACGCGGTGCTGCACGCGTGCCAGTGGCTCGAGAAGCATCTCGGATACGAGGTCACCTATCTCGAGGTCGACGAGACGGGGCGGGTCGAGCCGGCCGAGGTTGTCGAGGCGATGCGGCCTGACACGGCGCTCGTCTCGGTGATGTACGCCAACAACGAGATCGGCACGATCGAACCGGTGGCCGAGGTCACGGCCGCGGTCAAAGCAGCGAATCCGCGGACGCTCGTCCATTGCGATGCGGTGCAGGCTGGCGGCTTGTTGCCGCTCGACATGCAACGGCTGGGCGTCGACTTTCTCGCACTGTCGGGCCACAAGTTCTATGCGCCGAAAGGCGTCGGACTGTTGTACGTTCGGCGCGGCTCGCCGCTTGTGCACTGGTTGAGTGGCGGTGGCCAGGAGCGTGGGTTGCGGGCGGGCACCGAGAATGTGGCCTACATCGTCGGCATGGCTGCTGCGCTGGAGCTGGCGTATGGCGAGCTGTCTTCACGCGTACAGCACGTGTCGCGGCTGCGTGACCGAATGATCGAGGGAGTGTTATCCAGCGTGCCCGGGTCGCGGCTGACGGGCCATCCGGCCCAGCGGATGCCGAACAGCGCCAGCTTCACGATCGAAGGCGCCGATGGTGAGTCGCTCCTGCTGAACCTCGACCAGGCCGGGATCTACGCTTCCAGTGGCGCGGCGTGTACCTCCGGCACGCTGGAGATCTCGCACGTGCTGCGCGCCCTGCGGCTGCCCGATGAACAGGCCCGAGGCTCGCTTCGGCTCACCACTGGCGTGCGCTCAACGGACGCCGACGTTGACCACCTCCTGGAGGTCTTGCCAGGCATCGTCGAGCGTGTCCGCGAAGTCACGCCGACGCTGGTTGGCTAACAGCTTACCGGCTACGACTCGCTGATAGTGATCGTGTTGATACTGATCTCTTGCTGCGGTTTGCTGCGTTCACCGCTCCCGCTCGCGCCAACCGGCACGTTTGCGATCTGGTCGAGCGTATCCAGACCGCTGGTCAGCTGGCCAAAGATCGTGTAGTTGGGCGGTAGATTCACGCTCGTGCCCTGCACGATGAAGAATTGACTGCCATTTGTATTCGGACCTGCATTGGCCATGGCGAGGATTCCGCGATCGTAGCTACGCTTGACGGGTTCGTCATTGAAGCGATAGCCGGGTCCACCCGTTCCATCGCGTTTGACAGGGTCACCTGTCTGCACCATGAAGCCCTTGATCACGCGGTGAAATGGCGCGCCATCGTAAAACCCTTGCTGTGCCAGGAAGACAAAGTTGTTGACTGTCATAGGCGCGTCGGAAGCGAACAGATTGGCGGTCATAGACCCGAGTGTTGTGTCGATCGTGGCTGTATATTGCTTCGACGGATCGATCGCCATTGGTGGCGGCGCGGAATACTGCTTAGGTGCGCTGGTCACGGCAGCTCCTTGAGCCAGTGGTGAACTGGCGGTTGATGCTGATGGGGACGAAGAAGCGCCCGGGCTCGGCAGTGGACTCAAGCCTGAGGAAACCTGGGCGGCGGACGCAGCGCTCGTTGGCGCACGCGTCGGTGCGGGTGCCGCGGGCGCGGCGTTCTGGCCGCAGCCCACACTGACGAGCAACAAGGCTGCGCTAACTATAAAACGTGCGCGGTGGCTCAACTGAACTCCCAAAAAAAACACCCAGGCGGCCGGCATGTCAAGAACGCAAATCGATCGTGCCGACAGCCCGATACTTGCATGACGCTGTACGCGGATGCGAACGCATCCACGCGTTTACATCCGGCGTATTTTGTTGGGCAGGAGTGTACAGAGGGTCGAGATTGCTTGGACGAAAGTCTCGGCGAAGTGATTGTGACGTAGGCCCCTTGTGCGGCGCCCGGGCCAGGCCTATGATGCGCGGAACACAGCCCCCGGCCATATGTCCGGGAGAGAGGGCCATCCGCTGGTACACTGTCCCTAGAGGCGCAAGAGAGCAGAGCGTGAATCCCACAGAATCCGAGAACGTCCGAGGAGGCGAAGGCATGAAGGGTGAGCAAGCGAATGCTCGCAACATTCTGCCCCGTCTTCCGCAGGGCGCCGGCCACAACCTGAAGTCGTACTCCCCCACGCAGCTTCACTTTCTGATGCGGCTATCGCACCTCCAGCGCCAACGGCGTGATCTCGTCAACGTGGCCGAAGGCAATGACTGGCACATGCGGCTGGTCAACAAAGCCCTCTATTCCACGTACCGCGATTGTGAGGACCTCGGCGTCGGCGAAGAAGCCAGGCTCCTGATGGCACAGCAAGCCCCAGAGCGTTCCTAACACACCGCCACCGGGCACGCCCAACCGACAAAGTCGGACTCCAACCTGTTCAGGTCAGGGCTCATAGCCCGTTCAGTGAGCTTTAAACTGACGGCGCAATGCTGCCGACAGCCGTCGCGCAACAGCAGATTGACTCGCTGAGCGCGCTGGTCCTCACCCAGTGGATCAACTGGCTCAACGCCCTGGTGACGGTGGTCGTCGCTGTCATCGTGCGACGCATCGCCCTCAACTGGTCCGGCAGTGCTATGCGCCGCGCTCGTGTCGACACGGGTACGCAGATTCTCGTCAAACGCGGTCTCACGATCGCGTTCGTCGTGGTCACGGGTGCGACTGTCCTCGGCATCCTCGGCGTGAGTCCAGCAGCGCTCGTGACATTGCTCGGCGCCGTCGGTCTGGCGTTTTCACTCGCCATGCAGGACATCCTGAAGAACTTTTTCAGCGGGGTGTACCTGTTGCTCGAGCGACCCTTCCGGGTGGGCGACAGCATCTCTGTCAAAGATCAGCATGGCATCGTCGAAAACATCGGCGTGCGAACGACCAGGCTGCGCACCCCTGACAACGTTCTGGTGCTCGTGCCCAACATGGTCGTGTTCGCGGAGGTCGTGGCGAAGCGATCGCACGCCGCGCCGGGCGTGCCCGCCGCGGCAGGCGCTGATGGCCGTGGCACCGACGCGCCGGTCCGCTGACAGGAATGGGGCCGGTTGTGCTGCGGGTGGCGACGCCCGAGCAGACACGCGAGATCGGCGCTCGACTCGGTCGTGCCGCGGCGGCCGGCGATCGATTCCTTTTGCAAGGCCCCTTTGGCGCGGGCAAGACCACGTTCGTGCAAGGTCTGGCGGCCGGGCTTGAAGTCACCACTCCAGTCAGCAGCCCATCGTTCGTGATCGAAACGCGGTACCGCGGGCGACTCACGCTCTACCACATCGACCTGTACCGGCTCGACTCGATCGAAGATGCGCTCGTCGAGAGCCTCGAAGAGGATCTGTACGCCGACGGCGTCAGCGCCGTCGAATGGGCGGAGCATCTGCCAGCCCGGCTACGCGAGGACTCGACGTTGATACGGTTCGAGATCGATCACGACAACGAAAGCGCGCGGTCGCTGACGCTGATCACGACCCAGGCGCACTTGCGCGATGCCGTCAAGTGAGCGCGCTGCTGCTCGCGCTGGATACGTCGACGAGTACGGCGAGCGTGGCCGTGCACGATGGCGAGCGACTGCTGTCCGAGACGACCTGGCTGGCTGGACGCGAGCACTCGACCCGCCTGCTGGTGGAAGCCGAGCGCGCGCTGGAGCGCGTTGGACGGGCGCCTCCTGCCCTTACGGGACTCGTCGTGGCACGCGGACCTGGCTCGTTCACCGGCGTGCGCGTGGCGCTGAGCGTCGCCAGGGGAATCTCGGCCGCGTTGTCGTTGCCGATATGGGGCGTGTCGTCCCTGGATGTTGTCGCGCACGCGGTGGTCGGATGCGACCTGCCCGTTCGGGCAGTTCTGGAAGCCGGTCGAGGCCGCTTTGCAACGGCGCTGTACCGCGACGGGCAATGTGTCGAAGAGCCACAGCTCGCCACACCGGAGCAGTTGACCGAACTGTTGCACGAACGAACGGTGCTCATCGGCGAATTGAGCGCCGACGCGCGCGACATGCTCGCACGCACCGAGCAGGCCGTCATTGCGTCGCCGTCGGTGTCGTTTCGTCGCGCTGGCGTGCTCGCGGAACTCGGCTGGTGGCAAGCCCAGCGTGGCGATCCAGGCGACGCGACGCGACTGGAGGCGATCTACATAAGCACCTGAGCGCGGCGGCGCGAGGGGTACACTCATCAGACTGTGAAGGTCGCCACCGCGTTCGTGGTCGAGCCCATGCGCGTCGAACACATTCCCGCCGTGAGCGCCATCGAACGCCTGTCGTTTCCGCAGCCCTGGCCGCAGAATGCCTATCGGCGCGAGATCCAGGAAAACCGCATGGCGCACTACATCGTCGTGCGTCGGCTTGGCGATCAGCCCGAAGTCCGCTCAGAGGCGCCGCAGGATTCGTCCAACGACCTGATTGGACGTATCAGCCGTTTTCTCAAAGCTCCCGAGCCCCCGCGCTCGCCCGAGCTCGAGGAAGAGCTGCGCAGCATCGTCGGCTACGCGGGCATCTGGGTCATGACCGACGAGGCGCACGTGACGACGATCGCGTCGCATCCCGAGGTCCGCGGTAAAGGGGTTGGCGAGCTGCTCCTGTTGGCGCTGATTCATCGCGCGATCGAGGTCGGCGCACGCTGGATGACGCTCGAAGTCCGCGCCTCGAACTCCGTCGCCCAGAACCTGTATCGCAAGTACACCTTCAAAGAAATGGGCGTTCGGCGTCGTTACTACAGCGACAACGGCGAGGACGCACTGGTCATGTGGACCGACGCGCTCGATTCCGACACCTTCCAGGCGGCCCTGGAGCGAAATGAGCGCAAGCTGTCGGAGCACATCGGCTCGGCTGAGGTGCGACTCGGCAGCAGCGTCTGGAGCCTGCATGGCTGAGCGACCAAAGATCATGCTGATCGACGGGCACGCGCTCGTCTTTCGGGGCTTTTACGCGCTGCAAGAGACTCGGCCGCTCACCAACGCCAGAGGCGAGCTGACCACAGGTGTGTTCGCGTTCACGAGCATGCTGCTCAAAGCGCTCGAGGATCTCAGACCACAGTACGTCGCGGCGGCGTTCGATATGAGCCGTCCAACCGTTCGCCTGGCGAACTTTCCCGCGTACAAGGGCACGCGGACGGCCGCCCCGCCAGGCATGCGCGAGCAGGTGACCTGGAGTCGACGCGTCCTCGAGGCCATGGACATTCCGACGTTCGAGGTAGAGGGCTACGAAGCCGACGATGTGATCGGCACGCTCTCCCTTAAGGCCGTCGAGCAAGGCCTCCACGTGATCATCCTGAGCGGCGACAACGACCTGTTGCAGCTCGTGGATCCGCACACGCAGGTCCTGACGTCGCGTCGCGGCATCTCGGACACCATCCTGTACGACGAGGCCAGGGTGATCGAAAAGTACGGCGGCCTCCGACCCGACCAGATTCCCGAGTTCAAAGCCATTCGCGGGGACAGCACCGACAACATTCCCGCCGTCGCAGGCATCGGCGACAAGGGCGCAGAGAAGCTGCTGGTTGAATTCGGGTCGGTCCAGAACCTGTACGACAACCTCGACAAGGTGCCCGAGAAGCAGCGTGTGCTGCTGGAGCCGCTGCGCGACCAGGTCCTGCTGGCGCGTCAGCTCACGATGATCGTGCGCGACCTGCCCATCGAGCTTGACCTGGGTCGCGTCCAGTTGGGCGACCTGCGGCGACCCGAGGTGATCGGCATCTTCCAGGAGCTCAGCTTCAAGTCCCTCATCGATCGCATTCCCAAGCCGGCGCCTCCACCGGCTTTGCCGAAGAACGGCCGCGCGCAAGCGGGGCTATTCGACGCGCTCGGCCCATCCGAAGACGGATCAAGAGCCGTGGAAACATTCGGCGACACGGTGACAACGCTCGAACAGCTCGACGGCGTCGTTCAAAAACTGCGCTCGGCTGGCTCGTTCGCGTTCAACGTCCAGGCGACCGACGTCTTGCCCATGCGGGCGGACATGGTCGGTATTGGCCTCGCGGCCGGCGAGTACGCGGCGTATATCCCCTTCAGACACACGCAGGGTGGGCAGATCGATCGCGCGGAGGCGCTGCAGCGGCTCAAGCCGCTGTTCGAAGACGCATCGCTGGCCAAGCGGGCGCACAACGCGAAGTTCCACATCGTCGTGCTCGCACGACACGGCGTCGATGTGCGCGGCCTGCAGTTCGACACGATGATCGCTGCCTATCTGCTGGAAAGCGGCCAACGTGCGCTCGCGCTGCGCGACCTGGCCTGGGCGAAGGTGCAGGTCGAGATCCCGTCCGTGCAGTCGCTCCTCGGCATCGGCAAGAAGGCGATCACGATGGCCCAGCTGCCGATCTCGCATTGCAGTGCGTACGCGTGCAAGGAAGCCCTTCTCGTCGAGCGCCTCGTGCCCCTGCTGGAGCGCGAGCTCGAGGAGGCAGGCCAGACGCGACTCTTCCGCGACGTGGAGCTACCGCTAGCGCCTGTCCTGGCCGATATGGAGCGTGTCGGCGTCGCGGTCGATCTGCCCTACCTGGCCGAGCTGGGACGGGAGCTTCAGACACGCATCGGCAATCTGGAAGCCGAGATCTACGGGCACGTCGGCCACGAGTTCAACATCAACTCGACCCAAAAGCTGAGCGAGGTGTTGTTCGGTGAGCTGCACCTCGAGATGGACAAGCGTCGCCGTCGGATCAAGACGAAGACCGGCCACATCTCGACCGGCAGCGATGTGCTGGAGGAGCTGCGCGGCGCTCACCCGATCATCGAAGGCATCCTGCAGCATCGTCAACTGCAGAAACTCAAGAGCACGTACGTCGACGCTTTGCAGCTGCTCGTCAACCCGGACACGGGACGCGTGCATACGTCCTTCAATCAGACCGTCGCGTCGACTGGCAGGTTGAGCTCGAGCGATCCGAATCTGCAGAACATTCCAATTCGGACCGATCTGGGCAAGCGCGTCAGACGCGCGTTCGCGGCGGCGCCTGGGAACATGCTCTTGTCGGCCGACTACAGCCAGATCGAGCTGCGCGTCATGGCGCACATGGCCAACGACCCGACGCTGATCGAGGCGTTCGCACGCGGCGAGGATCCGCACGCCATCACCGCGGCCGCCGTGCTCAACATTCCGTTCGAGAAGGTCACCGCCGACGATCGCCGCGTGGCGAAAATGATCAACTTCGGCGTCCTGTACGGCATGAGCGATTACGGTCTCGCCGAACGCACTGGCCTCCCAGGCGAGCAAGCATCCGAGTTCATCCGGCGTTACTTCGAGCGTTTCTCCTCCTTCAAAGCCTTTCAAGACGAGGTGATCCAGAAGGCGGAGTGGGACGGGTACGCCGAAACCCTGCTGGGCCGCAGGCGCTACTTTCCAGAGATTCGGAGCCACCTCTTCGCGGTGCGCCAGGCAGCCATTCGGGCGACCATCAATGCCCCGATCCAGGGCTCCGCGAGCGACATCGTGAAGATCGCCATGATCCGCGTCGGCGATTTTCTTCGCGGCGAGGCGCCGCGGGTCCGCATGCTCCTCCAGGTGCACGACGAGCTTGTGCTCGAAGGTCCCGAGGCCGAGCTGCTGGCGATTGCGCCGCGACTCCTGGACATCATGCAGCAGGCGTGGGAGCTGCGCGCTCCGCTCCACGTGGACGTGAAGATCGGACCGAACTGGGAGGACATGCACCCGCTCGCGGGCGCGCCGTCGACCAGCGAGGCCGACACGGACGAGTCGCTGGAGATCGAAGAATCTCTGGCTGACGCGCTACGTGCCTGAGCTCCCAGAAGTCGAGTCGCTCGTCCGCGACCTCACGCCAACGGTCGTTGGGCGCTGCATCGACTCCGTCGAGCTCCACAAGGAGAAGCTCTTTCTGGGTCTGGCTGGCCTGACCCTCGATGATCTCCGCGGCCGAACGATTCGTGCGTTGTGGCGGCGTGGAAAGCTCACCGTCTGGGAGCTGTCCGATGGAGTTGCTCTGGTCGTGCACCTGAAGCTCGCGGGGCAGCTGGTGCACATCAGCGCCGACGGAAGCGAGCTTGCGCATGGCGGGCACCCGGTCCCGATGTGGGGCACGCACCTGCCGCACAAGTCCTCGCACATGATCTTCCACCTCGACGATGGCTCGACGCTGTACCTGACCGACATTCGGCAGTTTGCGCGCGTCTACCTGATGCCCGACGCCGACGTCCCGCTGTTTCTGAAGAAACAACGCCTCGGGCCAGAGCCACTCACTCGCAAGTTTGTTGGCCGCGACTTCGCCACAAAGCTAAAGCGCAGGAATGTCGAATTGAAACGCGTGCTGCTCGACCAGTCCGTCGTCGGAGGCATCGGAAACATCTACGCGGACGAGTCGCTGTGGCGCGCCAGGCTGCATCCGCGTCGGCTGGCGTCATCCCTTTCGGACGCCGAGATCACCCGATTGCATCGTGCAATTCGCGCCGTGCTGGACTACGCGGTTCGTGAAGGTGCGGCGTTCGTACCGCACGGCAAAGCCATCTCGGATCGGGAGTTTCCGTACTGTCACGGTCGGGCGGGCTCGCCGTGTCCGCGCTGCGGGACCATCATCGTCAAAGACTGGGTAGGCGGCCGCGGGACGCACTGGTGTCCGAAGTGCCAACGGGAATATCCGGGAGAGCGCTGGCGCAAGTCGATGGCACATGCCTGAGCTGCCCGAAGTCGAATCGACCGCCAGGTCGCTGCGCCCACGTCTGCTCGGCCGCCGTGTCGCGTGCGTCGGCGGCGTGGATTGGCCTCGAATGCTGCCAAATACATCCGAAGAGGAGCTTCAGCAGCTCGTGGTCGGCCTGGCCGTCGAAAACGTGGACCGCCGTGGCAAATACCTGTTGATCGGCTTCGAAGACGACCTGTGGCTGGCGGTCCATCGCAAGATGAGCGGCAATCTCTTGCTCCGCGCTGGCGACGCTGCACCTGAAAAGCACACGCACCTGGAGATCGGCCTGGACGACGGGTCACTCCTGAGGTTTGTCGACGCTCGCAAATTCGGGCGTGTGTACTTGTTTCACTCGCGGCTCGAGCTCGACGCCTTCATCGCGGCGCGTCTGGGGCCTGAACCTTTATCAGAATTCGATCTCCGCGCCCTCGTGGGCAAACGCCGCGGCCGAATCAAGAGCCTGTTGCTGGATCAGGCTTTTCTCGCGGGCGTGGGCAACCTCTACGCGGATGAAGCGCTGTGGGTCGCAAAGGTTCATCCGCTTCGCAGTGCGGATACGCTCAGCAAGCGCGAGGTGCAGCGGCTCGGCGAGGCCATCAAACAGGTTCTCACACTCGGCATCGAGCGCCGCGGCACATCGTTTTCAACCTATCGCGATTCGGATGACCTGCCTGGCGATAATCAGTCGTTTCTGAACGTCTACGGCCGCGAGTCGCAGCCGTGTCCCCGCTGCGGCAGGCCGATCAAGCGAGTCCTGATCGCACAGCGCAGCGCGCATTTCTGCTCGTATTGTCAGAAGCTGAAGCACGCCTGAGCGTGCTGGGGGACACCCTGTACCGCTTGCTGGCTGCCGCTGCATCTGCCGGAGGGTGAAGGGGGAACACCCCCTTCAACCCCTCGGTAAGTTGAGCGCCAGCCCGCATCAGGAGCGGCTGCTGCTCACGCTTCGCAGGGGGTCTAAGCAAGTGGTGTTCTCCCCTTTCACCCCTCGGCAGATTCAGCGGCAGCCCGCACAAGCCGCAAACGCGCAGCCGCCTCAGGCTGCGAGCAGCTTCTGAAACCGGCTTTCGCTACGGAACGGTCCCACCACTGCAAGGCGGAACGCTTCTGGCCGCCACAGGTCCTGCGCGACGCGTTCGAGGTTTTCAGGCGACACGCTGTCGACAATCTCCAGCACGTCGTCCACCGACAGGATCTCCCGACGCAGAAGCTCCTGGCCGCCCATCCACGACGCCACGGCACGCGTGTCCTCCATGCGCAGCTGCAAGCGCCCCTTGATGAACTCCTTGGCTTTGGTCAGCTCGCGGTCGGGCACACGCTCGACCATCTTCAGCAGCTCGTCGATGGTTGCCCGCAGCGCCTCATCGAGCTTGGTAGGGTCGACGCCGGCGTTGACGACGGTAGACCCGGTGTCGAGGTAGTGATTGACGTAACTGTGCACGTCGTAACACAGGCTGCGCTTCTCGCGAATCTCCAGGAACAGTCGCGAGGACATGCCTTCGCCGAGCACAGCGTTCAGGACGTCAAGCACGTAGCGGTCCGGGTGCGCGGCCGACAAACCAGGCGTCGCAAGACAGAAATGCGCCTGCTCCGTCTTCTTCGAGCGCAGCCGCAACCGCGGCGTATCGTTCGGGATCTGAGCCGGGAACCACGTCCCGAACGGGCGGGGCTGCCAATCGCCCAGGAATTCCTCAGCGCGATCGACCACCTCCTGGTGGCTGACGTTGCCGGCTACCGCCACGACGGTGTTTTGTGGCACGTACAACTGCTCCATATAACGGAGCACGTCGTTGCGCTTGATAGCGCGGACGCTCTCGGGCGTGCCGCCAGTATCCCGACCGAGGGGCTGGTGGGGCCAAACGACCTCGTCGATCAAGATGTTGACGATGTCCGCCGGGCTGTCCTCGGTCATCGCCAGCTCTTCGAGGATGACCTCGCGCTCCTTTTCGAGCTCCTTCGGATCCAGGAGTGAGTTCAGCAGGCTATCGGCAAGGATGTCGAGCGTGGCCGTGAACCGGTGGTCGCCGACTTTGGCCCAGTACACCGTCAGCTCTTTGTCGGTGCCTGCGTTCATGACACCGCCAATACCCTCGATCTCCTCGGAAATCTCGCGCGCGGTTGGTCGCCGCTGCGTGCCCTTGAACAGCATGTGTTCGAGGAAATGCGAGACACCCGCGAGCTCATCGGTCTCATAGCGCGAGCCCGCACCGATGAAGATGCTGATGCTGACCGAACGCGTATGCGGCAGCGAGTTGCTGACGATCCGTAGACCGTTCGGCAGCACCGTCTTGTCGAACATTTGAGTCTATGGAGTGTACGCGTTCAGACCTCGGATAGACGGAAGGCGTGCGGTAACAGGTCCGCAACGCTGTACTGTTCGCCGCCGTCGATCTGGACCGGGGCGTCAGCGGGCAGATGCTCCGAGATGATCTGCCGACACGCGCCACAGGGCGTGCATGCGCCGTCCAGGCAGGTCAGCGCGATGGCGGAAAACGGACGCGGCGCACCCGCGGCGATCGCCGAAAAGATCGCGTTGCGTTCCGCGCACAGCGTGAGCCCGTAGCTCGCGGATTCGACGTTGCAGCCGACGTGTGTACGGCCGTCTGCATCGAGTATGGCCGCGCCAACGCGAAACTTCGAATACGGCGCATACGCGCGCGCGGCCACCGCACGGGCTGCCTGCACAAGCGCGTCGAGATCTGCCACGCGTGCCGCGCTCAGTGTACGTTGACCCACGTGATTCTCGTCACCAACGACGACGGCGTCGATTCGCCGGGTCTGAGCGCGCTTGCCCGCGCACTGAAGGCGGTCGACGACGTGTGCGTGGTCGCGCCGAATCGCAACTGGACCGCGGCTGGACACACCAAGACACTCGACCGCCCGCTGCGCGTCACCGAGATCACCTTGCCTCACACGCGTATGCAGGCGTATTCGACCGACGGCTCGCCATCTGACTCAGTGGCGCTCGGGTTTCTCGGGCTCGCGTCCGAGCGGCCGCGGTTGGTCGTTTCGGGCATCAATACCGGTCCGAACATGGGCAGCGACATCACGTATTCGGGCACGGTTTCGGCGGCCATGGAAGGCGTTGTTTCAGGTGTGCCCGCGATCGCCGTGTCGCTGGCCGACTACTTCGAATGGGACTTCGTCTACGCCGCCCAGTTCGCGGCGCGCCTCGCCAGACGTGTCCTCGTGGCTGAGCTCGAGAGTGACGTGCTGTTGAACGTGAACGTGCCGCGCGGACGGCGGCACGACATCAAAGGCGTCCAGGTGACTCGGCTCGGCCGCCGCGAGTACCGCGACGAGTTGATTCGACGCACCGACCCGTTTGGCCGCGAGTATTACTGGATCGGCGGCGGGCCGCCGGGCGGCGAGGGCGAGCCGGGAACCGATCTCCACGCGGTCGCTGCCGGCTACGTCTCGGTCACGCCGATCCAGATCGACCTGACGCATCACGCTCTCATCGACCAGGTCGCCGCCTGGGACCTCAAAGCGTGACTCCCGTAGCCCGCAGTATTCATGATGGACAGCGTGACCTGGCGGGCTGGCGCTGGTGCTCCCAGATTGTTCAACTTGCAACTTGATGAGATTGGCTCGCGGAGCGGCAGCCCGCACGAGTGACCCGGGCCAGATCTAGCGCGACCTCAGGCTGTCATGACGACCGCGGGTCGAACGCGTCTCGGAGAGCGTCACTCACCAGGTAGACAGCTAGCACAGTGACGAAGATCATCGCGCCCGGCGGGTAGACCAGCCAGGGCGCGGAGCGGAAGAGTTCCTGCGACAGGCTCAGCATGTTGCCCCAGCTCGAAAGTGGAACAGCCACGCCGAACCCGAGAAAGCTGAGGCTCGATTCCGCCAGGATGGCCGCGGCCACGTCGATCCCAGCCACAACGAGCATGACCGACACGACGTTCGGACCGATATGGCGCACCATGATGCGCGCGTTACCCGCCCCGAGGACGCGCGCGGCGTCGATGTAGTCACGCGCTCGCACGGACAGGACGACCGCGCGAACCTGCCGCGCCGTGCCCGGCCAGAAGAAGAAACCGAAGATGACTGCCAACTGCCAGACGCTCGGCGTCAGGAAGATAGACAGCACGATCAGCACAAACAGAACCGGCACAGTCAGGACGACCTGTACCAGGCCGTTGACCAGGTCGTCCGCGCGACCGCCGAAGTAGCCGGCCGCCACCCCGAGTGGCGCACCAATGGCGAGCGAGACCACGGCGACCCCGAATCCAATCAATAGCGACACGCGGCCCGCATAGATCAGACGCGTGAGCACGTCGCGGCCGAGGTCGTCCGTGCCCAGCGGATACGACGGCCCAGGCGGTTGCAGGACCGCGATCCTTCCAGCCGGTGTACGCATGAGCTCGTCCGGGTCCGTGTGCAGCACCGCCGAGCTGAGCAACGGTGCCGCGGCCGACAGCGCTGCAACAAAAAGCAACAGGCACAGCGCGACAACTCCGACCCGATCGGCCTGAAAACGCGACCACGCCGACCGGGTCGTTCGCATTACGTGTAGCGCACGCGTGGATCAACCAGGCCGTACGCCAGATCGGCAAGCAGGGTGCCGAGAATCGTCGCGAACGTGGTCATCGTCAGCACGCCGAGGACGACCGGGTAATCACGACTCGTCGCAGCCTCGTAAAACAGCCGACCGATCCCCGGCCAGGAAAAGATGTACTCGGTGATCAGGGCGCCCGAAAGCAAACTGGGCAACAGACCACCGAGCAGCGTCACCACCGGTAGCAGCGCGTTGCGCAGCACGTGCCTGCTATTGACCAGGCCGGCCGTGAGCCCCTTCGCACGCGCCGTGCGCACGTAGTCCTCGCCAAGTGCATCCAGCACACCCGATCGCACGAAGCGCGCGAACGCGACGAGACCGCCCAGTCCTAGGACTGCCGCGGGCACGATGATGTACTGCAGCCACTGTACGGGTCCACCCTGGCCCATACCGTTCGGGAACCATCCCGTCAGGCTGCTGAGCAGCACGATGCTGGTCAGACCGAGCCACCATGTTGGGACGGCCGTACCAACAGTTGCCAGCAAGCGGACCAGTGCGTCGGCGAGCCGGCCCCGATTCAGCCCGGCTATAACGCCGAGGGGAACGCCGAGCAGAGCGATCACGTAGCTCACGAGGCCCAACTGAATGGTGGGCCCGAGACGCTCGGCAATCACGTCGGTCGTCGGCCGCGAATAGAAGTACGAGCGTCCGAAGTCCAGGTGCGCCGCGCTGAGCAGCCACCTGGCGTACTGGACGATCAGCGGCTGGTCCAGGCCAAAGCTCTGGCGCAGGCGCTGGACCTCTTCGGGGCCGATTCGAGGATCACTCGCCAGTGCGGCTTCGGGTCCGCCCGGCGTCAGGTGGACCAGGAAGAAGATGCCCGTGAGGACGACCAGCAGCAGCGCGGCTGACTGCACCAACCGTCGCACGAGAAAGCGCGTCATGCGGCGCGCGCGCTACTGGGCGACGCTCCAGGTGAGCAAGGCGTTGTTGTAATCCAGCCGGTCGCCCTTGCGCGTCGTGACGCCCTGGACCTTTGTCGAGAACGCGTCGATCGCGTTCAGCGCGTACAGGTAGTGCGACGGCAGATCGGCGTTCACGAGCGCCTGAATCTGGTCGTACATCTGCTTGCGCCTGGTCTCGTCAAGCTCGTTGCCCGCCTGCTTGAACAGGTCATCGACCTGCGGGTTGTTGTAGCCGGTGACGTTCTGCTGACCCGTCGATAACAGCTGCGCTTTGGCAAACAGGTCGGGGTCCAGCGACCCTCCGCCGTATGTAGCCAGCGAGATGTCGAAATCATGCCGATTTGAAACCTGGTCGGTGTAGGCGTTGAAGTCGAGCCCCTTCACGTCGACGTTGATGCCGAGCTGCCGGTACTGCTGCTGCAAATACGCGGCGATCTTCCCCCGC
>JAFAPL010001020.1 GCA_019247135.1 Chloroflexota bacterium
TCGGTGCAGTGGCGCCTCCGAAAATCAGCGGCGCGATGTAGACCTGTACCTCGGCCACGAGACCGAGGCGAAGCAGCTCGAAGTTGAGAGTTGCGCCACCTTCGACCAGGACGCGTTCAACACCTAGCCGATCGAGCGTCTGCATCGCGGCAGTGAGGTCCACTTTCGGGGCACCGCACCGGTAGACCTCGACGCCGCGGGCCTGCAGGCCAGGGTCGTGTGTACCGGCCGGGGCGAAGAGGAGGATCCGCGCTGGACCGTGCGTGAGGAAGCGCGCATCTGGCCGCAGCGCCAGCGAGGATGTAACCCCCACCTTCGCGGGATTCTCGGGCAGGCCACGGGCGACTCGCTGCGCGCGCAGCTCGGGCGAGCGGACCGTCAAGCGCGGGTCTTCGTCGAGCAGCGTTCTCCCGCCCACCATGACCGCGTCCACGGAGGCCCGCAACGCGTCGACGCGCGCGCGGTCCGAGTCCGAGGAGATCGGCGCGCCTTGCCGTTCAACGGTGTCGATCTTGCCGTCCGCGGTCGAGGCGACGTTGATCACTACGAACGGTCGCACTACCCCCATTGTGGGTCGTCGGCGCTCGCACAGTGTGTCGAAGACGGCGGTCTATGATGGCTGCGTGACCAGCAGCCCAACTCAGGCCGCCAGCATCTCGGGCGGGACCTGGACGATCGACCCGAACCACAGCCTGATCGAATTCGCCGCCAAGCATTTCGACATCGCGTACGTCAAAGGCCGGTTTCGCAAGTTCTCGGGCACTGTCAACGTCAATGAGCAGGACCTGTTGCGCTCGACAGTCGAGCTGACCATCGATGCAGCCTCGGTGGAGTCGCAGGCGGTGCAGATGCGCGAGGATCTGATCCGCGGCGAGGAGATGCTCGAGGCCGAGAAGTATCCAACCATCACCTTCAAGAGCACGCGCATTCAGCAGAAGGGCGGCAATCAGTTCGTCGTATCTGGTGATCTCACCATGCGCGGCATAACCAGGCCGGTCGAGCTGCCGCTGGAGTTCGGTGGCCTCGTCTCGACGCGTATGGGCATGCGTGCAGGCTTCTCTGGGTACCTGACGATCAACAAAGGCGACTTCAACGTGCCGTTCACGCGCGAGTTCGAGCCGGGTCGCAAGGTCGTCGGCGACGAGATCAAGGTCGAGCTGCAGATCGAGCTCGCGCCCCAGCAGAGCTAGCGCGACGTATCTGCGCGGGCTGCCGCTCGATCAGCCCAATAGCAATTAACTTTGCAAGTTGAACAATCTGGACGCGACAGCGCCAGCCCGCGTGTGTCAGCGCGGACGCGATGGAATAAGGTGCTGGTCAGATCTCCTGCTCGGGTGTTATTTGCCGCGGGCTGGCGCTCGATCAGCCCAATAGCAGTCAACTTTGCAAGTTGAACAATCTGGACGCGCTAGGTCTTGCGGTGGAACCACCACCACTCGACGAACAGGAGGGGCAGGACCAGCGCGGCGAGGGCGGCCCAGAACTCCTTCTGCAGGGGGGTAAGGCCCGCATCTTCCGCCGGCGGGCTATTCGACAGGCCCGTCAGGCGGGGGCGAATGTCGCTTTCGTCGCGGTCCGTCAGGTTGGCGGCGAACAGGTCGTCATCCATGGTCTGCTGGCCACCCTGAACGATCTGCTGTACGCGGTACAGCCCTGGCACGTCCGTCGCGGTGTAGGTGATCTGGCCCTGGCCAGCTGGAAAGTCGGACGTCTGATCGGTAGGGCCGACCACGCGGACGCGGTCAACCTGTGGCAGCGGTGAGAGCGTCTCCGGGTCACCGGTGTGGACCTCCGGGTTCTGGACGACACCCGCGGGCGACAAATAGGCCAACACGTTGGACATCAAAATCGGAAATGCGGGCATCTGTGGCAGGTTCGAGGTGCGCAGGTCAAAAGGCAGGATCGTCACCCGACGGTCACCATCCTGGCCGGCCGCCATGAGCGGTGTGCCGTCCGAGGTGGCAACGAGCGGCCTGGCCCACCTGGGCATGTCCAGCTTCGCGGCCTGGTCGACGTTGAGGTCGCGAATGTCGACGAAGGACAGCAGCGGATCATCTCGCTCCCAGGTCGCGACCCGTGGGCGCGGAACCGATCCGCTGACGTGGAACGGCCCATGATCTGGTGGATTGACCACCAGCAGGTTGCCGCGTGGCAGCAACGGTGGCAGATAGTTGTCGAACACGATCACGTCGAAGCGATCGGCCTCTACGGCCAGGTACCGCTCCGCTGGAATTCGATACAGGTCGACGTTGGGCAGCAGCGTCAGCACTTTCTCGAGAAACTGATTGCCCGGGCTCACGAGCAGCACCTGCGCCGGCTTGTGCTGCGTCAACACGGCGTACGCCGTGTCGTCCAGACTGAGCCCGTCGGTGCCTGAGATGCTGTCAACGTGGAGGCTAGCCGACCGCGCGCCAGCGGGGAGCTCTTCGAAGACCTGATCAGTGTGGCCGTTCGGGTCCAGGTCGATGGGCCGCTGTTCAACCGTCTGCCCGTCCACGGAAATGGTCAGGTTGGCGTGCGCGGGCTGATCAGAGAAATTCTCGACGTGTGTGAAGAGCTGTTGACGGCGGTTGTCACGCGGGTCCGGACGGCTGGAAATCGTCGTGACCGCTACGTTGCCGGCGGATGTGCCGACCTGAACGACGTCAACGAACCCGAGGTCGTCTGGCAAGTCGGGCGGCAGCGCGAAGGCTCCGTCGGTGAACAGGTAGATGCGCCTGGAGCTGGGATCACCTCCCAACGAGCGCGCCAGCAAGAGTGCCTCACGCATGTTCTCGGATGCGCCCGACGGCCGCGCCGAGTCGAGTGCGCGCTCGACCTGGTGGCGGTCCGACGTGGCCGCCGCGATCACGTCGGGGTGCGCTTCTGCAAGGATCGCAGTTGCAACCGAGTTCTCGGGCAGTCCCTCGAGCGTGCCACGCGCGGCGTCAATGGCTTTGGCAAACCGGCTTGGCTGGACGTCGGTCGCCTGCATGCTGGCGGAGGCATCGATCAGCAGAATCGCCTGTACCGGTTTCTGCCCGAGCTGTTCTGAGAAGGGTCTGGCAACGGCGATCGTTACGAGCGCCAATGCGACGAGCTGCAAGAGGAGCAGCAGGTTCCACTTCAAGCGTTGGAGTGGCTCGTGGGCGGCCAGGTCGCGGATCAGGTCGTTCCACAGGAACGTCGATGAAACTTCCTCGTCGTGCCGTCGGACTTTGAGCAAATAGAAGATGACGACGATCGGGAGGGTGACGCCGAGGGCGAGCGCGAGCGGGCTGAGGAAACTCAGGCTCATCGCACGACGTTGCGGCGGCGCAGCACGTCGAAGACCAGGTTTTCGAGTGCGGTACTGGTGTCGATCGGCACGTACGTCATGCCGTGCCGCGCGCAGAACGACTCGACCGTACGGCGCCAGTCCTGGAGCCGTTGCCCATACAGCCGGATCGCGTCGTTGTTCAAGGTCACCGACACGGCTGCACCGCTTTCGCGATCGATCAGTCGGACGTCGCCGCCGAGCGCCGGCCGAAGCTCCTGGGGCGACAGCGTGTGCATGACCACGACTTCCGCCGAGCGGCCCGCCAGCCGCGCCAGCGCACGCTCCCAGCTCGGCGAGAGCAGATCCGAGAGCAGCACGGTCAGGCCACCTGTCCTGCTCGTGAACGTGTTCAGCGACTGTTCGAGATCGGTCGGCGCGTTGATGCCGCCGAGCACAGGCGCGAGCTGCGTCGGGCGGAAATCTTCGAGGAAGTTCAACATGGCGCCCGCGCGCCCGCGGCCCCAGGACGGGCCGAAGCTGTTGGCGGAGGCGCTCAACGGCCAGACGAATAGCCTGTTCGCGGCGTTCAGGGCGATGTAGCCGAGCGCCGCGGCAAGCTGTCGGGCATAGCGCAACTTGGCGGGGTCGCCCCAGTCCATGCTGCGGCTGGCGTCTAGCAGGAGGTGGACGTTGAGGACTTCTTCCTCCTCGTACAGGCGCACGAAGAGCGTGTCAGTGCGGCTGAAGATGTTCCAGTCGACGCGGGCGGGATCGTCGCCCTCCACGTAGTGGCGGTAGTCGGCGAACTCCAGGCTCGAGCCTTTGCGGAGCGAGCGGCGGTCGCCCTGGCCCTGGCCGACGAGGCGTCTGCGGCTCACCAGGCTCAGCCGCTCCAGGCGGCGGGCGAACGCACCGTCAAGCAGCGTTTGCGAGCTCATCGGGGTCGACCCACCCCCCGACCGCCTCCCTGTCTCAGGGAGGGGGAGTAGATTTTGAAGGAGGAGTGGGGAGTCCAGAGCAGCAAAGCTACTCCTCGGGCGTCGTGGTGACGACGTCGTGGATCAGCCTGTCGCTGGTAACCCCTTCGGCGTCGGCTTCGAAACCGAGAATGATGCGGTGGCGCAGCGCCGGCAGCGACACGGCGCGAACGTCTTCGAAAGCCACGTTGTAGCGGCCTTCGAGCAGCGCGCGGACCTTTGCCCCGAGTACCAGCGACTGCACGCCGCGAGGACTGGATCCATACCGCGCAAAGCGACGGATCTCCGCCGGCGCATCGACCGTCTCGGGATTGGTCCTGCGAACGATGCGCACTGCATAGCGCAAGACCGGGTCGGCCACGGGCACCTCGCGTGCGAAGTGCATGAGCTCCAGGAGCGCGGCGCCGCTCGCGACATGCGAGGCGTGCGGCATGCTCGCACCCGTGGTGATCTGTGCGATGTGCACCAGATCGTCCTCGCTTGGGTATGGCACCGTGAGCTTGAACAGAAAGCGATCGAGCTGAGCCTCGGGCAGCGGATACGTGCCTTCCATCTCGATCGGGTTCTGCGTCGCCAGGACGAAGAACGGCTCAGGCAGGGTGTGCGTCGTACGGCCAGACGTGACGCGCCGCTCCTGCATCGCTTCCAGAAGCGCCGACTGCGTCTTCGGCGTGGCGCGGTTCACCTCGTCGGCCAGGACGAGATTGGCGAACAGCGGTCCCGGCTGGAACTCCAACGTACGCGAGCCGTCGGCCGTATCTCGCAAGATGCTGGTGCCCGTGATGTCGGCGGGCATCAGGTCGGGCGTGAACTGCACGCGGCTGAAGGTCAGCTCGAGAGCTTCGCCCATCGTGCGCACCAGGAGCGTCTTGCCGAGTCCTGGGATGCCTTCGAGCAGGGCATGCCCGCCGGCCAGCAAACAGGTCAGCACGCCGCGCACGAGGTCGGGTTGACCGATGATGACGTTGCCGACCTCTGTTTCGATTGCGCGTGCCGTTTCGATGAAGCGATACGGTGTCGGCCCGGTCGGTGGCTGCGGGGGTGGCTGGACCGCGGGTCCGACGTTTGCAGGAAGAACGCTCATTTTTGATTCTGATCCAGGGAGCTGAAATAGTCCTTCACCAGGTCGC
>JAFAPL010001079.1 GCA_019247135.1 Chloroflexota bacterium
TACGCGAGTCTGCGTCCGCGGTCGAATCGGCTCGCCAGGCCCCGGCCAGCCAAGCTGGACGTAGAAGCCACCACTGGTCGGGTCACGCCAGATGCAGGCCGCCTGCCGACTCAGCTCACGCACCGACGTCTGGTCCCCTTGGATGTCGACGGCCGGCAGCACCCTGAACTCCGCGTGGCCGACGTGGTCATCCATGAACGCCGGCTTATACCCAAGGCGTAGCTTGCCTCGAGCGCGGAACCGAATGACCTTGGGGAGGACATGTGCGTCAGGGTCGGTCGTGCGCAGGAATAACGCAGGTTCGAACTCGTCGACGACGACGGGCGGAGTTCTGCCGCGGCGCTGCAGATACAGCAGCGCCACGAGGATGACCAGGACCGCAACGAGCGCGACGGGTTGCATACGGCTACGTTACGGGCAGGCGCCCGTCGCCACACCCGAGCACGGTTCGGCGACCCCCGTTGCCCGAATGCGGATGGATGCATGGAACAGCTTCAGAAACGTGGGCTGAACGTCACGCCACGGCGTCACGATGATCTGGCGGTCGCCGTTGAACGTCACATCGTCGTCAACCTGGTCCGCGGGAATTCCGGCTTGCGTCAAATAACCCCTGGCGGCCGTCCTCGCTAGCCTGGTGTCCAGACGCACGAGGCCGTCTTGCTTCGGATCAGTCGGATCCAGGGCTTGCAGGCGAGTCTCGTCGATCTGCATGCCGCCCGCCCGGGCGGCGCCATCGGCGACGTTCTGCAGATCCCGGCGTGCGTCGAAGACAGCACCCGCGGAGATCGCCAGGCCGATGACCGGCAGGAACAGCATGGGGATCATCACCGCCACCCAGACGATCACCTGCGCTCGCTCCGCCCGCTGCGCTTTCACAGGCTCCGGCTCCTGTACTTGTCCACCCGCTGGCGCGCATGTGCGGTATACGGGCCGACCTTGAACGGCACAAACGGCAGGTCCGACTGATCTACCGCGTACGTCACCGAAACGGTGACCCATGCGCCACGGTCGAACGGCGCGTCGTCAACCTGGATGTCGCTCGCATTCAGGCCTCTGAGGCCATAACCACGAGCCACGTCGACACCCCGGTTGATCGCCATCTGCCGCGCCTGGGCGCCCGCCGCGGCTTGCTCCGCCGCCCACTTCGGATCGCTCGCCGGGTCGGCGGGTATGGGCGCAAGCGTTGCCTCGCGTGCCGCCTCACGGGCCACGCCATCAACCGCCATGTGAACCTGCACCAGCCGCCCAACAGCCGCGGTCGCGAACACGAGCGTTAGCAACAGCGGCAGGACGAGCGCGAGCTCCACGAGCGCCTGCGCGCCAACGCGCCGACGCACGCGGTTACGGTGCCCTCGTCCCGGTTGGGGAGCGGAATTGCTCCTGGCTCATACGCGCAGACACGTCGATGGGAAGCTGGAGGTGCGTCACACCGCCGTGAGAGGGGTCGAACCAGGGTAAGAACGTATCCACCTTCGCGCTGTAAGTAAGTACCTGCGTGTCGGGCAGATGTGTCGTGTCCAGGTTTTGCGGGCTCCAGTGCCATTGCACGGGTTTCAGATAGGTTGGCCCGGACTGAAGGATCGCATTCGCGCGATCGATCGCTTTGCCCCTGTCGCCGCCCTGGGCGGTCGCGACACGTACACCTTCCTGTGTCGCCGCCTCGACCACGTTGCGGGCATGCGCATACAGAGTCAACTGGACGAGGGCGAGCATAACCATCGCGAGCAGAGGAAACGCGACTGCCGCTTCGACCAGCGCCTGAGCAGACGCGCGCCGCACGCTATGGTGGGCCGCCAGCGTTGTTGTTTGAGGGCGCGCCCACGACGGTGCTGCCAATGTTGTTGAACGCGGTCACCAGTTGCTTGCCAAGCCCGTTGACGGCGGCGATGGCAAAGACCGCGACAACGGCCGCGATGATGGCGTATTCGACCATCGATTGGGCAACCACCGGCGCCTGGCGTGAAATCGCCGCGAGCTTGCTCCGCAGCAAGACCAGACCTGCTTTCAAACGCTCCATTACGTATCTCCTCCTGTTAGCTCCCAAGATGCATCAGCTCCACACTGGCGGGGATCAAAACAATCACGAATAAGACAGGCAAAATGAACAGTGCGACTGGTAATACCATACGCACGCTGGCCTTCCCTCCCTCCTCGACGATGCGCACTCGCTGGCGCTCTCGCAAGGCGTCGGCCTGGGCAGCCAGCGACTGAGCCAACGGCAATCCCTGGTCGTGCACGGCCCGCAGGTTGTCCATGACACCGGTCAGCTCCGGCACGGCGTTGCGGTCCGCCATCGCCTGCAACGCCTCGATGAGCGAGAACTGGCCCAGCGCCATCTCGCGGCTTGCCCTCTGCAGCTCACGTGCAACGATGCCCTCGCTCTGGCGCGAGACTTCGACCAGGGCTTGTTCGAGCGCCAGACCCGCCGAAGCGGCAATGGTGAGCATGTCGAGGATGGTCGGCAGCTCCATGGTAATGCGCGTCCGACGAGCAGCGACCTTGCTGTCGAGCTGCCAGTCCGGGCCCATGAAGCCGATCAGGAAACCGATCAACCAGACCCATACTGGCCAGGGGCCGAACAAGGTCAGGTCCATGGCGTTGAGGACCGGGAAGAGCACCAGCAAGATGAATCCGGCGATCACTTTCTCGCCGATGAACTCCATCGGCTGGATGCCCGGCCGGACCAGGTCGAGTTTGCGACCCAGCTCGCGGCCAGTCGAAATGCCGAACCGAGACAGCACTGCGCGAGAGGCCGCACCCACGTCCTCGAGCACCGGTCGCATCAGCCCCTCGAGCCAGCGACTGGCGAAGATGGGCCGCGAGGGATTCTGGCTGAGCATCTCCGCACGGATGCGCTCGTCCACGTCGAGGCGACGCAATCGAGCAGCGAGATCCGACTTCGGTCGACCAACCGGTTGCGCGACGAGCACCAGGAACAGCCCCACTCCGAAGAGCAACGGCCATATCAGCACACTGGGTTGCACCGCGACGGGGTAGATCGTTCCGAAGCCGTTCATCGGACCAGCACCCGCTCCTCGCCCGGTACGTTCGCCATCCACCGCATCCCGAAATAGCCAACGGCGACACTGGCCAGACAGCCGACGAGCGCGAGCTGACCCAGGAACCCGTCGAACAATGCCAGGTACTCGGGACTGACCCAGCGGATGGCCATCAAGACGATGACCGGCACGGCTGCGACGATGCGGGCTGACAGGACGTTGCGCGCCTGTAGCGCACGTTGCTCCTGGTGCACGTGCTGCTGTGCCCAGGTCGCCTGTGCCAGGCGGTCCAGAACCTGTGTGACATTCCGACCGCCCACGCGGTCGTTCATGACCAGCGCGCCGGCAACGATGTCGAACACCGGGTCGGCCAGACGATCCCGCATCGTCCGAAGCGCAGGCTCGAACCCGATCAAACGCGCCTCCCGAACGAGCGCGCCGAACTCGGCGCGCAGTGGTTGTGGGCCGTTGCGCGCCAGGCCGAGGAGCGCCTCCTGAACCGACAGGCCACTGCGAATGCTGTCGCGCAACTGGGCGATTGCCTCCGCCAGCGCGACCTGCAGTGCCGCGCGACGTCGGTCGTATCGTTCCGAGTAGTAGAGCACGGGCGCGGCGACGCCGAGCAGCGTTGCCAGGAACGCGACGAGCGGCCAGCCCAGCAGGAGCTGCGTAACGAGGCCGAAGACCGCGCCTGACCCGATGGCGAACAGCAAGAAGTCGCGTGGTGTGACGTCGTACAGGCCGGCGCGCACCAGGTTGTCGCGCATACGCGCTTCCCAACCGCGCTCGGCCGGTCGTTGCGTCGGCTTGCGGGTGAAACCGTCGTAAACGAGGTACACGCCGAGGCCGAGTAGAACGGAAAGCAGCAGCGGCAGCGTGGACGTCATACCCAGCTCCGCTCGAATGTCGTGTGCGGCTCGCTGGCCGGCAAGGCATACGGGATGGCTTTCGCGCGGATGCGCTCGAGACAGCGTGGCTGGATACCCGTCCACACCAGCCGATCACGCGCGGTATCGAGCTTCCAGAGCTCCTGCCCCGAGATGACGTCGCCTTCCAGACCGGTCACCTCGAAGATGCTCGAAACGCGACGTCGACCCGTGATTGGCTCGAAGCGCAGCTGCAGCACGATCTCGATCGTGCGCGCCACCATCCGCGACAGCGCTTCACCGGACAGCCGCTCCTCGGCCATCATGGCCAGCGTCCCCAAACGATCGAGCGCATCGCGGGGCGAGTTGCCATGGATAGTCGTCAACGAGCCTTCGTGGCCGGTATTCATCGCCAGCAACATGTCCAGCGCTTCCGCGCCACGCACCTCGCCCACCACGATGCGCGTCGGGCGCATGCGCAGGGCATTGCGTACGAGATCACGGATGCGCACCTCGCCCGCGCCCTCCACGTTGCCAGCGCGAGCCTGCAGAGCGACGCAGTCCGGCAACTGGCGCTCGAGCTGCAGCTCCGCGACCTCCTCGACCGTGACGATGCGCTCGTCAACCGACGCGATCGAGGCGCCCAGGGCGTTGAGCAGCGTGGTCTTGCCCGCGCCGGTCGGGCCGCTGACGAGGATATTGACGCCCGCCTGAACGCCTGCCTCGAGGAATTGCGCGGCGGAATCGGTGAGTGTCCCCAACTGGACGAGCTCCTCCAGGGCGTGCGCACGGAGCAGGAATTTTCTGATAGTGACGCAACACCAGCGCGTGGTCGCCGGTGGGATCGCCGCGTTCAGCCGGGATCCGTCCGGAAGCCGAGCGTCGACCATCGGCGACGACTCGTCCAGACGCCGTCCGGCCGGCCCGAGCAGGCGTTTGATGAGCTGCCTCAGCTCGTCGTCGTCTTCGAAATAGAGGTCGGAGACGAGGCGCTTGCGCCCGTCCTGGATCGCGAAAATCCGATGCGGACCGTTGCAGATGACTTCCTCGATGGCGGGATCGTCCATGAGCGGCTGCAGAATGCCCAGCCGCAGCAGCCCGTCGAACAGCCGCTGCTCCACGGCATCGGGCTCCAGGAGTAGCGGCGCGTTGGTCGCCGCGGCGCGCCGCTGATACCCCGCGACGCGATCGTGGATGAGGGTTCGAATTCGAACCTCGTCTTCCGCGCCCGGTTCGAGGAGCTGGCGTTCGCCGAGCAGTCGAGCAACCTCAGTTCGGATCTCCTCACGCAGTGTCCGCTCGCCCGGGCGATCGAGCGTCGCTGCATGCCGGTGCACGCCGTTCGGCGTCGAGACGCTCATGAGGCGCGCTGTTCCCGTCGTGCGCCGAGGCTCGGCAAGCGGGGCAGTCCACGCCGCTGGCGGCGCTGCTCAGGCGGGAGCACGAGTTTGCCACCGTGCAGGCGCTCGGTGAGGTCGAGTAACGCTCGCGCGGCGGGTCCGCGCCCCAGCACGAGCGGCTTCTGACTGGCCAGCGCGCGCTGCGCCGCAACGTTGTCGTACGGCACCACACACGCGCTCTGTGCGCCAAGCGCCCACTCGATCTCGGCCCGACTATGGTGGAAGCGCGGGTCATGCCGATTCACGATCAGCGCGACCCGATCGGTCCCGATCTGCAGGTGCGTTTGCATGAGACCCAGGGTTGTTCGGGCGCGCCAGAGCCCGACCAGGTCACTGGAGCACACCAGCAGCACCTGCTGACTCAGCCCGATGGCGGCGCGATGGACGGCGCCCTCGGCGCCCAGCAGTTCGGAGCCGGTGTCCATGATGACGTAGCGATAGCGCCGTCGCAGAGCGTCGACCAGCCGCTCGAGAAAGCGCCGCGTGATGCGGCTGCGCATGTCTGGCTTGGGCACTCCGCACAGCACATCGGCATACGGTGTTCGCGAGCGTTCCAGCGGTTGCACCTCGGCCTGAATCGAGCGGTCCCATTCCCAGGGTGCGTCTGGCTCCGCGTGCGCAACCATATAAAGGTTGCGTGTCGGGTCGGCATCCAGCTGGGCCCCGATGCTCGGGCCCGCCATATCAGCGTCCACCAGGACGGTGGGCTGGACGGCGCCGAGCGCAGTCGCGAGGTTCAGCGCAATCGTGGTCCGACCCGGACTACCTGGCCCGCTTGCGATGGCGATCAGGCTGAGCTCGCCCGGGGCCGACTCCTGCGCAACGTGCGCGTCGGCCTCGTCCGTCTTCACATGCCCGTCTCGACGGCCGAGGTCGAAGCGCTCACCGTTCAGCGCCGCGTCGATACCCTGGCGTACGAGCTCAACGTCCGCGTCGACCGGTAGGACGACGCCCTGCGTGACCTGCCACTTCGGATCCTCGACGTCCTGGACGAGGAACACGCGCGGCACTCCCGTCCCGTCCAGATCGGCTAGCAAGTTGCTGGTCAGCCGGTGGAGGTCGTATGCGACGAGGACCACATCCGCCCGTGCGGATGCAACTGTCTCGAGTAGCTGATCCGCACTCAGGCATCGATCTACGATGCGCAGGTGTTCGGATTCGGCCAGACTGGGCAGCAGTAGACGTTCGCGCTCGGGATCACCAATCCCCACCGCGAGCCGCACGAGGGGGCGGCTCATTGCTGCTGATCGTTCGAAGCGGACGGTTGTGGTGGAAGGAGCGCAACGTCGAGCGGTCCACCCCAACGGGCTTGCGTTAGCTGCGTCGCCGACTGTTGGTCGACGATCAGCGAGATCCACGTGGAAGCTGTCGATCCGCTCGACACGCTGGCCGGACTGGTGCTGTTACCGCTGAGGGGGACGGAGCCGGAATCGCGACCTACCTCGTAGACGGTGACGCGCGGCAAGACGACACGGCTCCCACCACTGTTCTTGTCCGTGCCGAGCACCTGAACGGAGTCGCCGGGGCGAATTCGGCCACCTGCCGCCATGTCCGCGCTGACCGGGATCGCAAGGACCTCTTGATTGGGTCCAACCAGCGGCTGCGTGGCGATCTGCGCCCTGGCCAGGATCTGATTGGAGTGTGCGGCCTCCGCCAATTGGCGGCCGACGACGGAATTCAAGGCCGTCGCTGGCAAAGCTGCCGAATACAGGGAATCGTCCAAACGCGCCTGAGCAACCGCGAGATCGCTCGCTGTCAGCGTCGCCCCCGCCGGCAACTCGTGTGCTGCCACCAGCACCCCGCGCGTGTCCTGCTGCGTGCTCCAGACGGCGATCGAGCCACCAATCGCTACCAGCATGAGCAGCACGCCCACCAGGGCCCGCGCATCCAGGCGCAAGGGCCGCCGCAGTGCACGCGTCGGCGAGACGCTGACTACCGCCAAAGTATGGTGTCCTCCTCCTCAGACTGCCTGGACTTTGGAAACGCAAACGCGAATCAGGCCCAGGCTCCAGGGACTTTAAAGGTTACGCCCTGAATGACAGTAGAATAATCGTCCGTTGCAGGACCGATTCACCAGAAGCACAGCAGCGACGAACCGGGCCGGCCTCGCGCCTGGTCGTATCGGTCGCACCGTCCCGGACCGTAGTCCACTTGTGTGGCTCGTCGTTTGCCTGGCCGCTGCGGGCGCTGTGCTCTATTTCACAGCAGGGCTGCCACGTCTACCTTCGGAGACGCCCAACCTCGACCTGGTTCTGGCGCAGTTGCGCGCTTCAGCACTACCCCTCGAGGCTGTTGCCAACGTCGTCACGACTGTCGCCTGGCTCATCTGGGCATGGCTGTCCGTCTCTGTGTTGTTGCGCGTGGTGCTCACCATCGCCGAGATCGCGACGCACGGCGCCGAGTGGGTGCGTTCACTAGGCGGGCTTTCCGACTGGATAACTGTTCCGTTCGTGCGTCGCGCCGTCGACGCCGCGCTGGCTACCGCAATGGTCGTGCAGGTCGTGAGCCATGCCGCGCCAGCTTCCGCCGCACCCTTGTCAGACCAGCCCGCGACGTTGGCGTACGTCGATGCGACGGCGCCGGTCGACAACCATGTTGCGCCTGCACCAGCCAACATGGAGGACTACACCGTCCAGTCGGGCGACACCCTGTTCTCCATCGCGGAACGCTTTTACGGCAGCGGCGATGAGTTCCCTCGGCTGGTCGAGGCCAACCTGGATCGACCGATGTCCGACGGCGCCGTGTTTTCGGCCGACGGCGTCATCCAGCCAGGCTGGGTTCTGCGTGTGCCTCTGGCGGACACGAAGCTTGACGTCGACGATGATGGTCAGGCCTGGTACACGGTCGAGCGGGGTGACACGTTGTGGGCCGTATCAGGTCGATACATGGGTGACCCGAAGCGCTGGCCCGAGCTGTTTGAATCGAACCGGGGTGCTGAGCTCGAAGACGGTCGCGCGCTGACGAACCCGAATCTGATCTGGCCTGGACTGCGCCTGAACATGCCTGTGCCGGTCGAGCAGGACACAGCCGTGCCACCCCCCGTTGCCGCGCCGCCGTTGCCATCGCCCATCACAGACGGCTCCACACCTCAGGCGCCGACCGCGCCGCCTGAGGTGCAAACGCTCGTCCAGCATGACGGCATGACTGCCCAGACTGGCGCCGCCGCGGCGGCCGCGAGCGCAGCGAGCGCAGCCGCCGTCGCGGCATTGCTCGCCGTCAGGCGTCGTGGGCGCCGCGCACTCGCGGAACCACCTCTCGGCGACGAGCCCGAAAGTGACGTCGTCGTACGGGCCGGCTTCGCCGAGCTACGCGACCTGGCCCGCGACCGATCGGATCCGGTGCAGGCGGCTGCAATCGAAGTGTTGCGCTTCCTCGACGCGAACGACCTGGCCGGACGCGTTGGTGTGGTCTCGGCTCGCCATGGACGGTCGAGCACCACGCTGGCACTCGTCTGTCAGCGCCTGGCGGACCGTCCGATCGTCCAGAAGCTTGTGCCGGCCATCGAGAAGCATCTCGGGCTGAGCGTGACTGCCCAGCTCTCGCGCGACCACGATACCCTGCTGCGCCTCGGACCTTTGCGCCACGCGCGGTTTGCCGATCCGAGTGGTGCGAGCAGTGCTCCGTGCGCGCTGCTCGGCGCCGGCCTCCTGCCCGATCGCCGTGTTCTGTACGTCAACTGGCCCAGCCTTGGCCATGTTCTGGTCACCGGCCGAGCGCCGACGGCGGTCAGCAGCGTGTTGAGCACACTGCTCGCCACCGTTTCCGCGCGCTTTGACCCTGCCGAGCTGCAAATTCTGACGGTCGCCGCGAACCTGACCGAATCGCTGCAGCGCCTGCCACACCAGGTCGGCCGGGTGATCGACCCCGCGGACCAGGTCGCCACGAGCGCGGCGCTGCATGACGCACGCGCCGAGCTTCTGAAGCGAATGGAACGAGTGGAGCGCGGCGGCAACGTGAACGCGCTGCCCGAGTTGCTGATCGTTCTTCCCGATATCGAGACGCTGACTGACCACGCGTCCACGCTGGACATGCTCGGCGTGTACGGTCCCGCGCACCGCGTGCGCTTGCTGGCGTCGTGCGCCCACCCGGAGCTCCTGAGCGACGGCTTGCTCTCGCACTTCACCACTCGCGCCGTGCTGCGGCTGCCGGAGGAGGCACAGGGCGCCCGCCTGTTGGGGCAACCCGGCGCAGCCGACCTGCTCGGCGGCGGACAACTATTGCTGCGCCTTGACGCCCGCGAACCTCTCGAGCTGTACGCGTTTCGTGCGTCGGATGCGGAGCTCGACCGTTTCGTGCGCGCCTTGCGCGGCGAGCCCATCGCCGCTCCTGGTGGACCTGCCTGGCCCGTCGCCGTCGACGTCGACGACGACCCCGATCCGGAACCGCCAACCACCGATCCTGCCCCACGGCACGTGCAACACATCGTCGATTTCGCGCAGCCGACGAAGGCGCCCATTCTCGTGCGCTGCTTCGGCGGTTTCGACGTGGTCGAGGGTGCGCATGACCTGACTGGCGCAAGCTCGCCCGCGGAGGCGGCACAACGAGCGCCAGCCTGGGAAGTGCTCGCCTATCTGTGCAGCCATCCGGAAGGCGTCGTCGGCCTGGTTGACGTGCTGTCCGATGTGTGGCCCGACGGTGACCCTCGAACGGCCCGCGCGCACCTGGACGCGGCTGTCGAGCAGCTCAACATGCTGCTGCAGCCTTCGGTGCTTGTGGAGCATGCGCCGCTCGTGACGATCGATGACCGCGCCGACGAAGTCCGCCTCGACCCGGACGGTATCGACAGCGACGTGCACCGCTTCGTCCGACTGTGTCAGGCAGCCACGTTGATGCCCTCCGAGCAAGTCCGGACGGCGCTGGCGCGAGCACGCGAGCTGTACCGTGGCGACCTTCTCGATGGTCCTGGCGCTCGAGCGTACGGCTGGGCCGTTCATTCATTTCGAGACGGCGAGCTGTCGCTGCGCGACCGCTACCGCGAGCAGTGCCTTCGAGCGACGTTGCGCCTCGCCCGACTGCTCATGCGTGCAAGCGATTATCGGTCAGCCATTCCACTGTTCCAGTCGCTGCTCGAGGTCGAGCCACTGCTGGAGGACGTGGTGCGTGACCTGTGTCGCTGCTTCGCCGCCGTTGGCGACCGCAACGCTATCGTCGACGAGGACGCTCGTTTACGCATCGCCTTGCGCCAGGCCTATGCAACATATGGCGGCCCCAGCGACGATCCCGACCCCGAGCCTGCCACGAGTGCGTTGATCGCCGATCTTCTCCAGGAAGTGGAAGCGCGCGGCGCCGTGCTCGCGTAAAGGCTCGGCTAGAGCCCCTCGAAAAGATCTGTTTCCCGGCTGATCCCGCCCGCGGCGCTCTGGGCGAGTTGAAAGGTTTCCCGCCCGAACATCTCATCGAACAACTGCGGCGGGATGCGCATGAAGAACTGGTCAGCGCCCATCTGCGTACGGTGCGCCTGCAGCGCTCGCCGCTTCTGGTCGACATACCTGCTCACGTCGACCATGCACGTGACCTGCTCGTCGGGCACCCCGAAGGGCACGGCCGTCTCTGAGACCTCGGTGAACGGCGACTCCACACCCGCCGCACGCAGGCGCTGCGCAAACACCTTGAGCGCCGACCGCGGAACCACCGAGTAGTACAGCTTTGCCACGGTCCACGGGACCCCGGCGTCAGGAAAACGAGAGCCGTCCGAAGCAGCCGAGAATGCCGCTACGGCCACCTGGTGCGCCCGAATGTGGTCCGGGTGCCCGTAGTTCCCGTTCTCGTCGTATGTGACCATGACCTGCGGCTGCTCTTCCCGCACGACCTGCACGACACGTGCGAGGGCGCTGGAAAAATCGGTTTGGAGAAAACTGCGCGGGTCCTGGTTGTCTGGCGTGCCCGCCATGCCCGAATCGCGATACCCGAGCTTGACCAGGCGCCCCACCCCGAGAATGCGAACCGCCTCGTCAAGCTCGCCAGATCGCACCTCCACCAGGTTCTCGGGGCTCGCGAGAGTCGGATCACTGATCTCGCCGACCGCGCCGTCGGTACACGTCACGAGCACCGTGCGCACGCCTTCGGCGGCATAGCGCGCGAGCACCCCGCCCGTCCCGATGCACTCGTCGTCGGGATGGGCGTGGACCGCCAGGAGCGTGCGCGCCACGGCTAGTCCTTGATCGAGAAGTACCGCACCGCCAGGTCTTCCTTGCCGCTCACGGCAGACCGAGCGTACGCGTAGATCAAATGCGAGTTGGCGTGGAAGTTCGTCGGCTTGAACGTCAGCCGCCAGCCCGCGGACGTGAACTGTGGACCGAATGCGGCCGCCGCGGAGTCGCTATAGCCGAGCGTCGCGTCGCCCAGGTAGGTACCACCGTTGTCCCGCTCGTTATCCATGTACACCTGCACGCGATCGACGCCGGAACCGGCCACGCCCTGGTTGGGCGCCGCGGCCTTGTCCAGCGCGTAGCCGATGATGTCGTAGCTACTGCGCGTCGGGACCTGCTCGCCGTCTTTCGGCTTTTCGATGCCGACGATCGGCAGCGCTGCACCTGACGGTTTGGTCGAAGGTGCTGCTGCCGGCGCGCTCGAGGCCGGCGCCGCCGACGTGACGTTCACGGACACCTGCTTGTACCACCAGCCCTTGCCACCCGTGTGCAGGTACACCGACAAGACCTGATTTCCGGCCGAGAGTGACCCACTCGGGATCGTGGCACTGAAGCCCGACGCCGCCCAGAACGCGTTGCCCGTTGCCGCCGCGACGTCTGGCCGGCTTTCGGCGACCACACCGTCGGTCAGCTTCTTGCCACCGCCGTCCATCGCTCCAAGGAACACTTGCATAGCGTCGGCACCCGCCCAGCCTTCGGCGGTCTTGTCGACGAACCACCCGGTCACGGCAAAGTTCCCGTTGGCCACGTTCGCGTTCGCGCTCGGACGGTCGATATAGCCGTCATACGTATTGTCGAGAATCGCACCGGGTCCGCCGGTCCACGTTGAAGTGGCATCCGCGGAAGCTGGCATCGGCGCCAACATGACCCCGAGCAGCACCGCCAGGCCCAGCCAGCCGATCAGCAGCCGCCATCGCCGTCCAGTTTGCATATTCAGGAGACGATACATAGTTCAAAACGTTTCAAGACGGGCACTTGCGTTCAGTCCGCCGTGAGCGCGTACGCTCGCCGATCGGGCTGGTGTTCGGCCACGAGCCGCGCGTAAACACGCTCGTATGCTGCGGCCATGGCTGACGGCGAAAAGCGCTGCTCCGCTTCCAGCCGACACCGCCGCCGGTCGATGTCTGGCAACCGATCGACGGCCGCCACGATTTCCTCCTCGAGGTCGCACACGAATCCCGTGACGCCGTGCGAGATGACCTCGGGCACGCTGCCCTCCCCGAACGCCACCACAGGTGTCCCGCACGCCAGCGCCTCCGGCATGACCAGTCCGAACGGCTCAGGCCAGCGGATCGGAAACAGTAGCCCCAGCGCGCCGCGCAGCAACGCGGACTTCTGCGGGCCTGCGACTTCCCCGATCAGCTCAATGCCAGGCTCACGCAACAGGGGCTTGATGGTCTCTTCGTAGTACGCCCGATCGCAACGCGCCTCAGGGTCGTCGGCAAACGCGAGCGGTGGCCGAGCGGCGATGATCAGCCGCCGGCCGGCACGCCTGGCAACACGGATCGCGACGTCGAGTCCCTTGTCCGGCGAGATCCGACCCAGAAACGCCAGGTAGTCACCGGGCGTGTCTGAAAAGTCGAAGGAACAGAGGTCGATGCCGTGGTGCACCGTGGCGATCCAGTTTGCGTTCGCAAGCGGCCGCCGCTGCGCGTTGCTGATTGACACGAGCGGCAATTCGGCGAATGCGCGATACGTGGCCAGCAAGTTCGGGATATCGAGTCTGCCATGCAGCGTGGCAACGAACGGCGCCTGGCAGAGGCCGGCCAGCCCGAGACCGTGATAGTCCAGGTGACTGTGCACGACGTCAAAGTCGTCCAGATGCTGGAGCAGTTTCCCGAAGAGGCTCGCCCGGTGCGCCGCAAAATCGTTCGTTGGCGGGTCCTGACGCCAGAGCGCGCGAGGAACGATCGGCACGAGGTTGGCTTTCGTTCGCGAATCTCCAGATGCGAAGAGGGTGACATCATGACCGCGTCGGACCAGCTCCTCGGTCAAGACAGATACAACCCGTTCCGTCCCGCCGTAACCGGCAGGCGGCACCGTCTCGAAGGGCGGTGCCACTTGAGCAATCCTCAACGCCATGTTTTGCAAGAACCTTTCTTACCCAGGGGGCCACTGGTCGCGGGCCACGTCCGCCCAGACGTCGCGCCGCATGAGATTCGGCGGCTTTAGCATGCCATACCCCGCGCGGCAGCTACTTGGATCGCAAGTTGCTGCCGACCAGCAGCAGCACTGCGCGAGCAGCGATAGGCCGACCGGTCAGCCCGGTGGGAACTTCGCGAAATAGGCTTTGATGCCCGCCGCGTACCCCTGCGCCACGGCTTCGACAACTGCGTCTTTGCGAACCGCATTTGCATCATCCTCGTTCGTCAAAAACAGCCCTTCGCAGATGATCGCGGGCATGTTCGACGGCCGCGGCACGATGTTCGTCTTCGGGCTCAGCAGGTAGTAGTGGTCGCCCCCGAGCAAGGAGGTGTCCGGCGTCGCGCCGTGATCGGTTGTCGTGTAGCCGGCGCCCTTCAACGCCGACGCTAGCGACTGATCCATGAACGTGGCCAACGCCTTGCTGCGATCCGCGAAGGGCCGATCAGGGTCGAAGAAGATGTACGAGCCCTTCGCGTTCGGATCGCTCTGTCCATTGAAGTGCACGGATACGAAGATGTCGCTACCCGCCTGGTTCGCGATGTCGATGCGCGCCTGCAGGTCGTCAGAGAGTGTCACCTTGCCGTCGCCGGTGAGGTCCTTCCCGTCCCGATTGACCGGTCCATCGCTCGTGCGCGTCGTGGTCACCTGGATGCCCGCCTGCTGCAGCAGATCCCGCAGGCGAAGCATGACGCGCAGGTTGAGATCTTTCTCCTGGATCACCGTGCCATCGGCATACACGTGCGAGGACCCGATCTCGGTCCCACCGTGCCCGGCGTCGAGGGTCACCGACGGCGCCTTTGGGAATGCTCCCGAGAGATCGCTACCTGGCAAATCGTTGGGTCGCGCTACGGCTCGCGGCTGCCCGGGCGCGTATTCGCCAAGCAGCCGGCTGCTTTTGGCTTCGTCCGCCAGATCGGGGGGCAGGTTGCGTCTGGTCAACAATGCCTTGACGTAGTCAGCCAGCAGCAGACCCTGCGTACAGGTGCAGCCCTTGTCATAGTGCATGACCCCGCGCTGGAAGCGCTGGTAGATGAAGCCGGGGTTGTTCGGGTCATGCATCGGCTTCGAGGTAGGCAAACCCCAGATCTCGAGGTTGAAGTACGGCAAGAGTGCGTCGGCGCCATCAGGCACGCCGTTCGGGTACGCGTCCTGGGCAGTGACACTGCTGAAGAACGTCTTGCCGAAGTTCACCGGCTCGCCGTCGAATGTGTCGGGCGCCATCGTCTTGACGAACTGCAGCGCCTGCTCGTGATAGTTCGGGTCGTCTTGTTTCGGTGATTGGTTGATCAGCGCCGGGTCCGGAGGAGGCACCGTACTGCCGTTCATCTTCGTGTACGGCATGACGCCTTCGTCCAGGATGTTCATCGGCAAGACACCGCCGTCGGGCTGGACTTGCAGGATCTGGCGCTGGAAGATCTGGACCTTTGTGCCCAGCAGCGTGAACGTGTTGGACACCGGATACCCGAAACTTTTGACGGCGCCGCGGCGGCTGAAGTAATCCCAGAACGCGTCGTCGGCTCGATAGCCGGTCTGGGCGAAGTAATGCGCGTCGGCCGCGGTGGCCGCCTGCTGCTGCGTCGGCTGCGGCGCCGGCTGTGCTGGTTGTGCCGGCTGTGCCGGCTGTGCCTGTGCTGGCGGCGCACCCTGCGGTCCAACGAATCGAACCGCGTCCGCGGCCACCACGCCATCGGCCTTGTCGGTCAGCATGACTCCCTGGCTCTTGCCTGGCGCAAAGTCATACATCCCGAGTGACTGCCAGGAGCCGCCGTTGTCCTTTTGCGACACGCTGACGCTGGCCGTCGCGCCATTCGAGACAATCTGGTACGTCGCGTTGCTCGCGCGATTCGGCCCACTCGTCCACCGAGCGAAGACCTCGTACTTGCCGGCCGCGGCGTTGCCTGGAAGCGGCCACGTGACGCTCGAAGAACCATCGCCGGGTGTCCTGAACAGGTAGTCCGGACCCAGAAATCCGCCGGTCGTGGTGGAACGGCTCCATGCGCCTTTGACCTGGACGGATGCGTCGGAGTTATCGACGATGAGCTCGGCCGCGTGGCCCGGCGCGGCGAGCGGCAGCAAGGCAACCAGCATGGCAGCGACGAGCAACATGGGCCACTGCTTTCGGTGTGGGCGAAGCATGTGTGAGCCGAGTCTACGTACGGAGTGCCAACGGATCGGCCGCACCTGCGTTACATTACGATCGCAGCCCCGCGCGCTATCCTTTGCGCGGCCATGGACAAGGTAGTCCTCGCATACTCAGGCGGCCTGGACACCTCGGTGGCCATCCGCTGGATCAACGAGAAATACGGCCTCGAAGTCATCGCCCTGACCATCGACGTCGGGAACGAAAAAGACTTCGAGGTCATTCGTCAGAAAGCGCTGCGCACGGGCGCCGTCAAGGCCTATATCGAAGACGCCAAGAGCGTCTTCGTCCAGGATTTCGTTGTGCCCGCATTGCAGGCGGGCGCCCTGTACCAGGGTGTCTATCCGCTTGCCACCGCGCTTGCCCGACCACTGATCGGAAAGCTGCTCGTCGACTACGCCCGCAAAGAGGGCGCCAGCCACGTCGCGCACGGCTGTACTGGCAAAGGCAACGACCAGGTCCGTTTCGATATCTCGATCGCCGCCCTTGCACCGGAGCTCAAGATCATCGCGCCAGTGCGCGAATGGCGCATGACGCGCGACGAGGAGATCCGCTACGCGCAGGAGCACAACATCCCTGTGCCCGTCACCGCCGCGAGTCCGTATTCGGTGGATGCCAACCTGTGGGGCCGCAGCATCGAGGCCGGCGTGCTCGAAGACCCCTGGAACGAGCCACCCGAGGACGCCTACGCCTGGACCATCAATCCACGCTTCGCGCCCGAAGAGCCGACCTATCTGACCATCGACTTCGAGCGCGGCGTTCCCGTCGCGATCGGCGACGAGAACGGCGAGCGCATGGAGCGCCTGGACGGCGTGGAGCTCGTGACGCGTCTGAACGAGCTGGCCGGCTCACACGGAATTGGCCGCGTCGATCACATCGAAGACAGGCTGGTTGGCATCAAGTCACGCGAGGTGTACGAGACTCCGGCCGCGATCGTCCTGCACAACGCCCATGACGCACTCGAAGCGCTGACGCTCAGCCGCGAGCAGCGCCGCTTCAAGCAGATCGTTGCGGACGAGATGGCGCAGCTGATCTACGACGGGCGTATGTTCTCGGGTCACTACCGCGACCTGTCCTATTACGTGGCCAGCACTCAGCGTGCCGTTACGGGCACAGTCCGAATGCGTCTGCTCAAAGGCAACGCCGTAGCCGTTGGACGGCGGTCGCCGCTGTCGCTGTATGACTTCGGCCTGGCGACGTACGAGACCGGCGACCAGTTCGACCATTCAGCGTCGCTCGGCTTCATCAAGCTCGCCAGTCAGCAGTTGCTGACACAAGCCCGCGTGCAGCTCGGCGCGGGCCAGAGCGACACCACGATCCGCCGGCTGGTCGCTCCCACGATCGAAGACAACTCAGAGAACCCTTGAACGCACCGGAGCGTCAAACCCTCTGGGGCGGTCGCTTCGAAAAATCCCTGGACGCCCGAGCGCTTCGGTACACCACCTCCCTACCCGTCGACAAGCGACTCTTCGAGCTCGACGTGCTGGCAAGCATCGCCCACGCGCGCATGCTCGGCTATCGGGCCATCATTCCCGGTGAGGATGCCGACGCGATCGTCCACGGCCTGGCCGACCTTCTGGACAATCCGCCCGACCTCGAAACCGACGCCTTCGAGGACGTGCACAGTCTGGTTGAAACCGAGCTCGCCCGCCGCATCGGCGAGCCCGCTGGTCGCCTGCACACGGCCCGCAGCCGCAACGACCAGATCGCGACCGACATCAGAATGTATTGCCGCGCCGCGCTCGTGGACGGCGTCATGCGTCTCCTCGACCTGCAGGCAGCACTGCTCGATACCGCAGAGCATCACGCCGAGACCCTGATCTCGGGATATACCCACACGCAGCGAGCCCAACCGGTCACCCTCGGGCACCACATGCTCGCGTATTCGGAGATGCTCGAACGTGACATTGGCCGGCTGATGGACGCGTATCCGCGTGCCGACGTGCTGCCGCTGGGTTCCGGCGCGCTTGCTGGAGCGCCCTATCCGCTGGATCGCGGGTTCGTTGCAACGCTGCTCGGCTTCGGCTCCGTCAGTCGCAACAGCCTCGACGCTGTCAGTGACCGCGATTTTCTCCTCGAACACCTGGCCGCCTTGAGCGTCATCGCGATGCACCTGTCTCGCCTGGCGGAGGAGCTCGTGTTGTGGTCCACGGCCGAGTTCGGCTTCGTTCAGCTGGACGAAGCATTCACGACCGGCTCGAGCATCATGCCTCAGAAACGCAACCCCGACGTCGCCGAGCTGCTGCGTGGCAAGACGGGCCGTGTCTACGCCTCCCTGTTCGGCCTGCTGGTGACGCTCAAAGGCCTGCCACTGAGCTACAACCGCGACTTGCAGGAAGACAAGCAGCCTTACTTCGAAGCCGTCGAGGTCCTGCATGACGGTCTCGCGTTGGCAGCCGCGATGATGTCGTCCGCCACGTGGCGTACCGACCGCCTCGGCGCATCCGCCTCAGACGGGCTGATCGGAGCCACCGATCTGGCCGACCACCTGACACGTCGTGGCCTGCCGTTCCGTCAGGCACATGAGGTTGTCGGTCACATCGTCCGGGCCGCGGAATCGAGTGGTCGCCGCCTGGCCGACTTCTCGTTAGCCGATCTCCAGACGTTCTGTTCGCTGTTCGACGCCACTGCCGTCGGCCTCGAACCTACCCAGATGGTCGCCGCGCGCGACCTGGAAGGCGGCCCCGCACCAACGCAAGTCCGCCGTCAACTGGCCGAGGCCCGCACCCGCCACGCCACCTCCCGCGCCTGGGCCGAGCAGACCGCCGCCCGCCTACCCACCCTCGCCACCGTTAGTCAGGGTCTGCAATCACCCCCCTCTCCCTGGCCAGGGAGAGGGGGGCAGGTGGGGTGAGGGTGGAACATGCCTTAAAACAGCGCTACGCCAGATGCTCTTTGAACCAGTTGATCATGTCCCGCCAGGCGGCTAATGCCTGGTCCTGGTTGTAGGCCGGCCCGGTGTCGTCGTTGAACGCGTGCATGGTGCCCGGATAGACGTTGAACTGGTGCGTCACTTTGGCCACCGTGAGCGCCTGCTCGAGCTGGTCGCGGCCGTTGTTCGCGAAGTCATTCGGGTCAGATGAATAGATACCCAGTACCGCCGCCTTGATGTTGCCCACCTGATCCAACGGCGGCGGCGCACCGTACCACGGAGCCGCCGCCCTGAGTTGGGGAATCTGCGTCGTCGACCTCCACACGACGCCCCCGCCGAAGCAGAACCCGTTCATCGCGAGCTTGTCGAACTGCACCAGGTCGGGCTTGCTCTGGTAGTACGTTACGGCTGATTTGAAGTCACTCACGAACTGATCAGCGTTGACGTTCGGACCGGTCAGCAGAGCTGAAAACTGGTTGGGATCGCTGATTTTTGCGGTGCCGCCCTGACGACTGACCAGGTCCACTCCGCATGCGATGTAGCCCTCTTTGGCAAACCGTCGCACCACGTCGCGGATGTGCTCGTTGAGACCCCGATTCTGATGGCAGACGAGGACGAGTGGCAGCGCGCCGTTTGTGCCCTTCATGCGCGCCTGGTAGGCCATGATCGTTGCCCCATCGGCGCCCTGAAACGTGATGTCCTGGCCGTCGCTGGTGGGGTCATTTGGCGCCACCGCCAATGGGCTGTGCGGTAATGGTGAAGGCGACGGCAGCACACTCGGCGATGGACTCGAACCCGGGGATGGACTCGGACCCGGCGAGGCAGCCGGCGCCGCCGCGGGCTTGACCGCCGTCGCGGCCGCGGCTGAACCGCCCCCGCCCGCTGATGACGAGCAACCAAGCGCAAGCAACAGCGTCGCGGTCGTCCCAACACCGCCCGTGATGTTGAGCACCCGCCGCACCAGGTCACGTCGTCCCAGGTGGCCCGCTTTGAAATCAGCCACATACTCGTGGACCATGTACGCCTGTAGCTCGTTCATTGCTTCGCAGCGTAGCAGCGCGGGCGCCGCAGGAACGGGCAATGCCGTGCTCGCCGTGCTCGCGGTGCTCGCGGTGCTCGCGGCTACGGCCTCTCCTGTTTAATGCTCGACCATGCACGTCGCGCTGCAGCCGCCGCTGGACATCAACAGCTCCCTGCAGCTGTTCCAGCGTTCGGGCGACGATCTGCTGGATCGGTGGGACGGTTCGCGGCTCGCCAGGGCCGTGCCGGTCGACGATCACTGGGTGCCGTTCGTCGCTCACGCGCGCGGCTCGCCGTCCGAGCCGGCTTTTCTGGTCGAGTCACCCGACCCGGCTGCCGTCGCCGAGACCGTCGCAAACACGTTCGTCCCGCCTCCGCCCGAGTACGCAGTCCTGCTTCATACCGACCCCGTGCTGCGAAGACTCGACGAAAAGTTCCGTGGGATCTGCCAGATCCGTCAGCTCGACCTCTTCACCGCTCTGATCAGGTGCATCAGTGCGCAACAGGTGAACCTGCGCTGGGCAGTGATCACGCGGCGTCGATTGGCCGAGGCATTCGGCACTCCGCACGAGGTCAATGGGACGACGGTGTACAGTCTCGATCCGCACCGGCTGGCCGCGGTCGACCCCGCGGACATCCGCGCGCTCCAGTTCACGACCAGTAAGGCGGTGTCGATCGTCGCCGTTGCTCGCGCGATCGTCGACGGCCACGCCAATCTGGATGAGCTTCGTCAACTATCGGACGATGAGGTCATCGCCAGACTGGTGAGCATTCGCGGCATCGGCCGCTGGTCCGCCGAATGGGTCCTCGCGCGTACGCTCGGCCGCGCGGTGGTGGTCGCGGGCGATCTGGGCGTGCGCAAAGCCGTCGGGCTCGCCTACCTGGGCACGACCCACCCGTCAGAGGCCGACGTCCGCCGCGCGACTGCCCACTGGGGCAGCGCCGCGGGCACGGCGCAGGCGCTGCTCCTGCACGCGCTCGGCGAACACGCATTACCCGGCGCCTGACAGCGCCGCCCGCACCGCGTGCTGTGCCTCGCGCATCGCTGCCGCATCGGGATACGGGCGCCTGATCCACTGAAAATTGCGACCGAACAGCCCGTCACCCTTGTGCCGCGGCACGACATGCGCGTGCAGGTGCGGCACACTCTGCGACACCTTGACGTTCAGCGCGACGAAGCTGCCGTCAGCCCTGAACGCCTGCTCGACCGCTTTTGACAGGCGCTGAACGACCTCGAAGAACGCTCCGACGCTGTCTCTCGGAAGGTCCGCCAGGGTCGGCCAGTGCGTCTTGGGCAGCACGAGGACGTGCCCCGGCCGCAACGGCGCATGGTCCAGAAACGCCGTGGTCAGGTCGTCGTCGTAGACCGTGTACGCAGGCGTGTTGCCGGCCACGATGTCGCAAAAGACGCAGCCGCGCACTCGCGCCATCTTATGCGCGCACTCGCGCGCCTCGACGCCAGGCTTGCGTGCGCACGACGTACAACGTCAGGCGTGCCGCCATGGTGCCCGGTCCGTAACCAGCGGGCTCGCGCTCGCCGAGCACGATCTCCGTCAACAGTTGCCGCAATGCGGGCCGCGCGTTCGCGAGACGGACCAGCGCATTCAGCATGACGGGCGAGCAGTACCAGTCGCGTACGATCTCGCTGAACCGAAAGAGTTTTCCGAATCGACTCCGCAACGCCGCGTCATATTCGCTCGACGGCGCCTCGCGAAGCAGATGGTCGGCCGCGATCGCGCCGGACTCCAGCGCGTAGTCAATCCCCTCACCGGTCAGCGGATTGACCAGTCCAGCGGCCTCGCCTACCAGCAGCGTGCGGCCAGCGAACGTAGGAGCACTGAGAAAGTCGACGCGGATCGGATAGCCCTTCAACGGCCCGACCTGCTGCGCTCGAGTAGGCAGCGTGGCCGCAAATCGCTTGAACACCGCGGCCGCGGTGTAGTTCCGACGTTTGTGCGGGACAAACCCCACCCCGACGTTCGCGCCACCGGCGGCGATCGGAAACGCCCAGCCGTATCCGGGCAACGGCACATGGTCGAATCGCAGCTGGAACACCGGCCGAGTCTGGAGGCCCTCGAAGTACGCTCGCGCGGCCAGCATCACCCGCGGTTGCCGCCGCAAGATGCCTGAGCGCGTGAGCAGTCCAGTCGCGGCGCCCGTCGCGATGACGACGCTGCGCGCCTCGATACCGCCTTTCTCTGATTGCACGCGTACGGACTCCGCCGCCGACTCGACGTTCACTACGTTCACCTGCTCGAACGCGGCACCACCTTCGAGCGCCCGCCGTCGCAAGATGTCGTCGAGTTTCTGTCGTGGCACGGCCAGCGCGCCATGCTCGCTGCTGATGGGCGCCGCCGTGGCTCGACCGTTCGGCGCCACGACCTCGTAGCCTTCGACGGGGCAGCCGGCGCGGCTCACCTGCGGCAACACGCCCATCTGGTCGATGACGCGCAGCGCGCGTGGTGTCAGGCCGTCGCCGCAGGTCTTGTCGCGCGGGAACTCGGCCTTGTCGACCAGCAGGACGTCGGCGCCCGCCCGGGCGAGGAAGTACGCCGTCGCCGAACCTCCCGGGCCCGCACCCACCACCACCACGTCGCGCACCGCGACATTATCGGGTCGCCGGCCGCTTCTTGAGCATGACGCCCAGCCAGATGTACCAGATCGGACTCGCGACGAACCCCGTCAGCAGCGCCGGCCCGAGCACCAGTGGACTGGTCGCATCCAACACGATCAGCCGTGCCAGGTATATCAGGATCAACAGCGCGGCCGTCACGTAGCCGAGATAGCCGAGCCCGCGCGTGAATCCGCCGCCCCGCAGCATCAACCACGCGATCACCCACAGCGCGAGCCCCGCAACACCGAAGGTCAGCATGCCGCGAGGGTCGATCTGGCTCGGCAAGTCGAGATTGACCGTCGCCGGCGGATGCAACGCGTTCGCCAGGTCATAACCCCCATGGATCGCCGCCCCCATCGCGCCCGCGACACCGAGCAGCAAGCCAAGCATCGCGAACGTCTCGTCCGTCTGCTTCAGCCGAGCATAGATGCCAACCATCGTCGCGGTGCCAAACAATCCGGTGAGGACGAGAAACACCGCGCTCAACAGGTCGGATCGCAACACGACGAACGCCAGCGAGTACAGAAACCCTGTAGCACCCGTCAGCATCGCGGTCGCGCTGGCAAAGCCGTCGTAGCTGTGCGAGCTGAGAGCGCT
>JAFAPL010001118.1 GCA_019247135.1 Chloroflexota bacterium
GCTCGGCGAGCATGCTCGCGGCACCGGCGTGCGTCTCGGTCTCGAGTGCCGTGACGCGTACTCCGAAATCCCGAGCATGGACGAGTTCGACCAGATCTTCGCCGCGTGTGACGGGCTGCCGATCGGCTACTGGCACGACGCGGGGCACGGTGCAAAGCTCGACTACGCCGGGTTTCTCTCGCATGAGGACCTCTTGCGACGGCACGCGGCGCGGATGGTCGGCATGCATGTGCACGACACGCGCGGGTCGCGCGATCACCAGGCGCCCGGCCAGGGTGACACCGATTTCTCGATGCTGGCGCGCTACCTGCGGCCTGAAACGATCAAGACGCTCGAGCTGCACCGGACGGTAACGGCCGAGGAGATCGGCCGCGCGGTTGATCTCCTCGAGCCGTTGGGTGCCTTCGGCATTCGCGAAGGCATTCTCATAGAGCTGTAGCCCGGGCCGATCCTCATGGGGAAAGTCCGGGGTGTGCGAAAGCTCCTACCGGGCGGGCGCCGCCATCAGTGAGCGCTCTTTGTTGGGCGCGGGCGTCCCGTGCGGGTGCAGCAGATTCTCTACATCACGCACGCCTGGAATACGCCGCACCCGCTCGTCCAACGCGGTGATCTCGGCGACGCTCGACAGCTCGCCTCGCAAAATGATGGTGCCGTGCTCAACAGTGATGTTGAGCTCACCTTTCGGCACATGTCGATCCCGAAAGAGCTGCGCCTCAACGCGCTGAAGAAGCGTCTCGTCATCGGCCAACTCCGTCCCGCGCGGCACGCGGTGCATCAGCCGATGTGAGGTTCCATACGCGTCGGCCGCGGCCTCACGCGACAGACCACCGAGCCCGCGCAGGACTCGGCGCAGCCGCGCCCGACCCATATCCCAGGCGATGTGGCCGTGCGGCGTGCGCGGCCCGGTGTTCTCCTTCAGAGGTGCTTCAGCCGCCGCTCCAGTTGGCGGAAGCCGACGTGGATCTGGTCTTCGACCGCGTCCATGAGCGTGAGCAGCGCAGGGCGCAGGACTGGCAGCAGGTTGGACCCGAGCAGGCTGCGGGCATCATCCGCGTCGTCCACGTGCCGCCAATCACGCACGAGTCGCCGCGCAGCTTCCTCCTCGGGCGGCTTGCGTCGGCTGAACAGCCACAGTGCGCCCACGGCGACGGCCGCGCCAACAAGCAACCCGCGTTGTTGGAGAAGATCGCTCACCATCGTCCGCTGGGTGAGCTGGTTGGTCGAAACGGTCTCACTAGAAGACGTCGTCATGCCGTCCGATTCGCAACTGGCGTGCCGGGCGCCGGCCCAGGCTGGCGGGCCGACGCATAGACCGGCTAAACTTGCGGCCGCTGGGCAGCGTTCCTCGTCCGTTTCTCAAGCTCGTGTCGACGGAACCCATTCTTCTTTTTGCAATTGGTCGTTACTGGTAGATCGCGCCTCTTACCCAGCACAGAAGCGCCGGTCGTTCGCACTTAGTCCAAGGGAGCCGTCGACAGCATGTCGGGCGATATGACTCTGACCTGCCGCGATTGCGGTCAGGCCTTCACGTTTACTGCCGGTGAGCAGGATTTCTACGCCAGTCGTGGCTTCAGCGAGCCTACGCGCTGCCCCGACTGCCGCGCTTCGCGCCGCGCTGAGCGAGAGCGTGGTTCGTATTCCACCGGTGGCTACGACACTGCCGCGCCGCGCGCGCCGCGACAGATGTTCGAGGCAGTCTGCTCCGGCTGCGGCGGCATTGCGAGCGTGCCCTTCCAGCCCAGCGCCGACAAGCCGGTGTATTGCTCGACCTGCTTCGAGCAGCGTCGTGGGACGCGCATGGGCGCCGGTCGCATGGGCGCTGGCCGCGCGCGTTACTGAGTAACGCGCCGCGCGGTTCATGCAACGGGATTTTCCAAGGCTCCGCACTTCGATTGCGTCCTTGGAAATCCCCCAAGAGTTAGGATCAGGCAATGCACGTTGAAGCTCGCGAAGGTGAGCCGTTCGATCAACTATTACGTCGCTTCAAGACCGGCATTGAAAAGGCCGGTATCTTGCGCGAATACAAGCGCAAGCAGCGCTTCAAGAGCGCCGGTGAGCTGCGCCGCGAAAAGGCCAAAGCTGCCGCACGCCGACGCACGAAACGGCCGCGAGCACGCGCCGAAACACGTCGCTAACCTCAGGCGCCGTGATGAGGCTCACACTCTCACGGGGCTGAAACGAGCGCTGAATGGCGTTCTTTATGGGTCGAGACTGCAACAGGAGCACCGACCCATGGACCGCTCGAACAACACCATCCAGTTCCAACCGCGATCGGGTGAGGACCGCTGTGTGCATTGCGGCTCGCCGCTGGTCGACGTGCCGGCCTATCCGCGTGCTGGCCGCCGCCGCGCCTGCCTGGCCGGTTCGTCATCGCCGCGCTTGCCGGGCGCTCTTCCCTGCGGTGCGCCTCGCTGGGCCGACCGCGCTGCCTGACATCTCCGTTTCTCTCGTCGCGCGTGCTCAACGATAGCGACGACCTCAAGCGCGACCTCGCGCTGGCCTGTCGCATCCTGGCTGCAAACGGGCACGGCGACAACATCTTCGGCCACGTGTCTGCGCGTGCACGTGGGGGGCGCGAGTTCTGGATGAAGCCCGCGCGGATGGGCCTGGAAGAGATCGAACCCGAAGACCTGCTATTGCTCGACTTCGATGGCAGCGTCCTCGAAGGCCCCGA
>JAFAPL010001123.1 GCA_019247135.1 Chloroflexota bacterium
GGCGCTCGTCGGCGCGGAAGCTGTCGAAGAAGGCCTGCTCCAAGCGGCGCGCAATGGTCAGCTCGTCGGTGAGAAAGCGAGGCCAGAAGGTCGGCTCGCCGGTCGAGCCCGACGACACAGCCAGCATGTCGCAGCGCTCGAGCGCGCCCTCGCGACACAGCTCCGCCAGCGAATGCCGCCGCAGGTAGTTGTCTTTCGTGACCATCGGCAACCGCTGGAAGTTGTCGATTGTCCTGATTGCCGAAGGATCAATATCGCGCTGTCGCAAGAAGTCCCTGTAGGCGGGTACCGAGGAGGCCACGTCGCGAAAAAGCTCCAACGCACGCTGCCTGGCCGCTCGTTCGTCGTCTGCTCCCGCCAGTGCGTCGTCGAGCGACGTATGGACAAAGGTCTCGAGCGCGTGGAGCGCGCGTTCGCTCTGGGCCGCGGGCGCGGCCAGGGTCACTCGGCGCGTCCGAGATGGTCGGTGAACCACGCGAGCATGCGTCCGATCAGGTCTGCGCGGTGCGAGGGAGGCCCCACGCGGAGCATGCCGTGAAACTGGCCCGGGTAACGCGCGAACTCCACCTCACAGCCGGCCTGATGCAAAGCCACGAACATCTGCTCGCCCTGCCCAATCGGGCAGCGCTCGTCGGCCTCGCCGTGCACGATCAGCGTTGGCGTGCGCGTACGATGCGCAAACGTTGACGGTGAGTGCGCCGCGAACGCCTCGCTGGCCTCGTGCGGCTTGCCACCCCACTGGTACAGGCCCCACTCGTGCGAGATGTCGCTCGTGCCATACATCGACTCCAGGTCGAAACATGGCGCGCCGCACACGGCGGCCTTGAAGCGATCGGTATGTGAGATCGTCCAGGCCGTCATGAAGCCGCCGTAGCTGTACCCCCAGATGCCCGTGCGCTCGGGGTCGGCATACGGTCGCTCGAGAACGGCATCGACGACCGCCATCAAGTCGAGATAGTCCTCGCCACCCCAATCGCAGCGCACCATTTGAGCGAACTCGCGACCATACGACCCCGAGCCACGTGGGTTCGAGTACACGACGAGGAAGCCGTGCGTCGCGAGCGTCTGCTGGATCGCGTTGAAACCGAAGCCGTAGTACCCGTGTGGGCCGCCGTGCACATCCAGGATCACGGGATAGCGTCGGTCGGCATCGAAGTCCGGTGGCTTCAACAGCCAGGCCTGCGTGGTCACACCATTGCGCTCCACGTCGAAACGCTCCCACTGCGCTGGCGGGTTCGCGTCCAGGAGATCGACGTTGAATCGGCTCACGATCTCGGTCTGCCCGCTGTCTCGGTCGTGCACGGCGACCTCGCCGATCAGGCGGAGGCTTGAATGCGCCTGCGCGACATAGCGGTGCCGCGCGTCAATGCTATAGCCGGTGTTCAACGCACCCGCGGCATATTCGCGCTGGACATCCGCCCTGTCGACGTCGAAGCGATAGAACCCGCTCTCGCCTCCATGCACGGCGTGGAACAGGATCGACCGATCGTCGAGCCAGACCGGCTGAGAGGGAGGAAGGAGTCCAGGAAAGCCTCCCTCGGGCAGGCACTGCAGGTCCGTTGTCAGCCGCTGAGTCTGGCCGCTGATCGGGTCGAGGATGAAGAAGTCTGTCTGCGCCGTCGGCGCGGTATCGCCCGCGAACACGATGCGGTCGCCGTTGGGCGACCACGACCAGACGGCGACGGTGCCCTGGGCTGGTCCGAAACGCTGAAGTGCGCCTGTCGCGGCCTGGATCAGCGCCACTTGGGAATAGATGCCGTTGTGGGTGGCGACCTTCGCCGCGAGTACCTGACCGTCTGGCGACCAGGCGGGGTAACTGAGGTCGTGCGTTTCGCGCGTGAGCATGCGCCGTTCGCCTCGCTGTACGTCGACGACGAACACCTGGCCGCGCACGTCGTTGAGAAAACCCTGGCCGTCCTGCTTGTAGTCGAGCCGTCGAGTCACGCGTACTCTGGTGGGTCTGCCGTCGGGTTGCGCTTGCTCCTCGGGATTGTCGGGATCGAACGCGGCGACATAGGCCAGCTGCGCGGCATCCGGAGACCAGGCAAGCTGGCCTGGTCGCGGCTGGTGTCGAGTCAGTTCGCGCGCTTCGCCGGGCGTGCCAATGGGGAGCAGCATGATGGCGTTGCCGCCCGCGCCCCGATCCGAGACGAAGGCCAGCCAGCGACCGTCAGGCGACCAGCGGGGGTCCGTGTTGCGGCTGCCGCTCGACGTGATGGGGCCCGCGTCCGAGCCGTCGATGCCGCTCAACCAGATCTGGGACGTTCCGCGGTCGTTCTCGGAGTCGGAGCGGCCGACCACGTAGGCGAGACGCGTCCCATCGGGTGAGACCTGTGGGTCCGAGGCCGACGTCAGGTCGTAGACGAGCGTTTCGGGTCGAAGCGGCGGCATGTGGCGATGGTACCGGGCTCCCACGTGACGCCTGGCAACACGGGCTACGGCGGGTAGAGCTCGAGAGACCGCCGAGTGAAGCTAGCGCTCGATCGGCTGACCCGCGTCGCGCCATGCGGCGGTGCCGCCGACCAGGTTCGCTACCGACGAGTAGCCAACCTGCTTCAAGAACTTCGCGGCACGCAGAGAGCGCGTTCCGCCCTCACACACGACCAGGAGACTGCGTTCACGCGGCAATTCATCCAGTCGTAGCGCAAGGTCTGCCTGAGGCACCGATCGAGCCCCCGGTACGTGCCCGGCCGCATACTCGGTCGGCTCGCGGACATCGAGGAGAAGGGCCTGATTCTCACGCAGCCATGTCGGCGCCTCGTCGACGGAAACGTCAGGCACGTACTGCCCATCGTGTGGCATCGCCCAGCCGTAATCTGCCTCGCCGCGATTTGTGGCCAGAATGGCGCTCATATTGAGCGGACGAGCAGGCACCTCACCGGTGGCCCGCAGAAAGTTGTCCATCGAGAGCTGTAGGACCGGGTTGAACCGCCGCTCGAACCCGATCGTCGAGCTGGGCCGACCACACATGCCTTTGCCGCACGAGCCCTCGAAGTGCGCCGGGAACACCTCGACGTAGTCCTCGAGGCGCAGCAGGCGGCGAATGCTCTCATACTGGGCTCGCGCGCCCTCGGGTCCGCCGAAGTCGGGTCGTCCGACGTCGCCGACGAACAGCGTATCGCCACTCAAGACGATCGACGCCATCGGACTCCGCGGCGGGTTGGTGACCAGCAGGCACATCGACTCGGGCCGATGTCCTGGCGTGTGAACCACGGTCACAATGAGCTGCCCGAGATGCAGCTCCTGCCCATCACGCAGCGGCTCAAATGGAAAACACACGTCGGCTGACTCGTGCAGGTACAGGCTCGCGCCAGTCCGTCCGGCGAGGGCGCGATTACCTGAGACGTGATCGGCGTGCAGGTGGGTGTCGATCACGCCGACGATGCGGTAGTCGCGCTCACGAGCAAGGTCGATGTACGGGTCGATCTGGAGCTGCGGATCGACGACGAACGCTTCACGACTGCTGCGTGAGGCGATGAAATATGAGGCGCAGCCCGTCTCGTCGTGCAGAAACTGCTTGAAGTACATCCCCGAAACCTCCCCGAGCCGCGCGAATTCTAACGCTGGATATAACGCTCGCGAGCACGTTCGCGAGCTTTTCGGGCTTCCTCCTCGCGGTTGCGCGGTGGCGCGGGCGTGGACAGGTCACGAACGAGGCGCGAGGCGGCGAGCGTCACCTCGTCGACAGCCCGAGAAAAGACGTGTTCGTTTGCTCGCGAGGGCCGCGTGGTGCCGCTGAGCTTGCGCACGAACTGGATCGCCGCGGCGCGGATCTCGTCATCGGTGGCCGGCGGCTCGAAATTGGCGAGGGTCTTGATGCTCCTGCACATGCTGGATGATTTTGCGCCACGCGCTGCAAACGATGGGCTACGCTCGGACCGATGACGCCGCGGCGCGGGCTGTTGATGGTGGTCGTGCTGCTGGCCGTCCTGCCGTGGGTGGTGAGCGCACAGGAGCAGCCGCAAGCGCCGGCAGGTTACCCGGGCCAGTCCAACACCGTGCCTGAGGGTTTTCCCACACCTACCACGGCGTTCGAACGGCTGACGCCGAATGACGGCCCGCGTGACCCGGGCAGCCTCGATTGGGCACGGCCGGGCGAGTACATCGGCGCCAACGTAATCAATGACCTGCGCAGCTTCTCGTCTCAGCAGTATCTTGCGACAACGTACTACTTCTACTGGCATGATCTGACCAACCCCACCAGCCGTTCGCGGTTCGAGGGACGCTTCCACATCCCACCCGACCCCGATCACTACAGCTTCCTCCTCCCCGAAACACACCAGCGCGAATTCGACGACATGCTGGCCGCCAATCTGGATTTCGTCCTGCCCGTGTACTGGGGCGAGCCCGGCCATCCCGGCAGAACCACCGCCCAGACAGCGCCCCACTATTGGAGCACCGAGGGCATCCCCGCCATGGTCGATGCACTCGATCGCAACCGCGCCCTCGGCGCGCAGCCCCTCCAGATCGGCATGTTCTATGACACCACCATCCTCGCCAACGCGGACCTGACCACGCCCGCCGGCAAGGAGTACTTTTATGTCAACGTGCGCGACTTCTACTCGCGTATTCCGCCTCGCTACTGGGCGGCCATCGACGACAAGCCGATCGTCTGGCTGTACGACACCGTGTGGGTGAGTCGCTTCGACCAGTCGAGCATCGACTACCTGTCCGACCGCTTCGCCCAGGACTTCGGCGGGCTGCGGTTGTACGTGGTGCGCGAGTCGCAATGGCAGGGCTCGAAGGGAGTGGACCCGCCCGCGCCCGTCAGCAGCGACGGCCTGTACGCGTGGGGCGCGGCGCCGTTTGGCTACAACGACTCGCCCGAGCTCACCGTGGCCGAGGTTGGTCCGGGCTTCAAAAACACTCAGTACTGCACCGGCGGACCAGAGAAGAACTGCTTCGACGTGGACCGCGAAGACGGAACGCGCTACGAGCGCCAGCTGCAGCAGGCGGCGGTGAGCGGCCGCCACCTGCTGGCGGCCGAGACGTGGAACGAGTTCTCGGAAGGTACGGACATTCAGGAGACCGTCGAAATGGGCAGGCAGTACATCGACCTGACACGGCGGTACGTGGAGCAGTTCAAGGCGCAGCACTGATGGGTGCTGTGCGGGTTTTGTTGTTGATGCGCACGCGTACGTATCGCGCGAAGGCCTTTCTCGAGGCGGCGGCACGTATCGGCGTGGACGTGACGGTCGCGACCGAGCGCGAGCAGCCGCTGTCGACGCTGACGCCCGGCGCGAGCATCGCGCTGCCATTCGACGACGTCCACGCCGCGGAACGCGAGGTCGTTCAATTCAGCCAGTGCTATCCAGTCACGGCCGTCGTCGGCGTGGACGACGACACAACGGTGCTGGCCGCCCAGCTCGCGGCTCGCTTGCGGCTGCCGCACAACAGCGTCGATGCCGTCAAAGCGGCACGCTACAAGGACGTGATGCGGCTCGCCCTCTCCGAAGCCGAGCTGCCGTCACCCGAGTTCTGGCTTTTCGCCACGTCGGATGACCCCGGAAGATGTGCGCAGGCAGTCAGCTATCCGTGTGTGCTGAAGCCTCTCGCGCTGGCCGCCAGCCGCGGCGTGATCCGTGCCGACAACGCCGAGGAGTTCGTATCCGCATTTTTGACCACCAGAAACATCATTGAGCAGTCAGAGCTCGCGGAGGACGATCCGGCTCGCACTCAGCTGCTTGTCGAAACCTTCATTCCGGGCCGCGAAGTGGCGCTCGAAGGCCTCCTCCGAGAGGGCGAGCTGACCACGCTCGCTATCTTCGACAAGCCCGATCCACTGGACGGGCCGTATTTCGAGGAGACGATCTACGTGACACCGTCGCGGTTGCCGACGGCGGACCAGGACGCGATCAGGCAGACCGCGGCGCGCGCCGCGGCGGCGCTCGGGTTGCACACCGGGCCGCTCCACGCTGAGCTGCGCCTGAACGGCGAGGGCGTATGGGTCGTCGAGGTCGCGGCGCGTTCGATTGGCGGGCTGTGTTCGAGCACGCTGCGGTTCGGAGAGCGCACGTCGCTCGAGCAGATCATCTTGCGTCAGGCGGCTGGCCTGGAGCTCGGATCAGTCGAGCGGGAACAACGCCCGGCCGGGGTGATGATGATTCCGATCCCCGCGGCTGGCCGGCTCGTGGACGTTCACGGCGTCTCCGAGGCCCAAGGCGTCCAGGGCATCGACGAGGTCACCATCAGCATCCCTTGTGGCGAGCAGGTCGTGCCGCTGCCGTACGCGACGCGCTATCTCGGATTCATCTTCGCGCACGGCGACACGCCCGCCGCCGTGGAAGCCGCGCTGCGCGACGCCCATTCGCGCCTCACGTTCGAGATCGCGTAGCTAATTGACTAGGCTTTGGCGGCCTGGTGGAAGGGGCTCTCGCCACCTTTGGCGGCGGTGTAGAACGGGTTCGTGCCACCCGCGTGGTCGGTCACGTCGACGACGGCACGTACACGCGGGATCGCTTGCTTGATCAACTGCTCGATGCCCTGTTTGAGCGTGACCGAGGCCATGCTGCACCCCTGACAGCCGCCTCCGAGCGCGACGTACACCACGTCGTCCTGGATCCCGGCCAGCTCGGCGTGGCCGCCATGTGAGGCGATGCCGGGGTTGATCTGGTGTTCGAGGACGTGGCGAACCTCGACCGCCAGCGGGTCGTCGCCACCCACAGGAGGCGGATCGATCCGAAAGCCGGGCCGCAGCGGGTCGGACACGAAGTCGAGCGTTGCCAGATGGACGGCGGGCACCGCGGCAGCATCGACCACAATGCGGAGGCCCTCGAGCTCGAGCATAGCATCGTCCGGACGCGGCGCCG
>JAFAPL010001131.1 GCA_019247135.1 Chloroflexota bacterium
GCCTCCTCGAAGCGCTCGCGCGACTCGGACGGGTTGGTGGCGTAGGTCACGTACTCGTTGGAGGTGCCGCGCAGCATCCCCGCCACAACCCGCCCACTGGTCAGCGTGTCCAGCATGGCGAACTCTTCGGCCACGCGAACCGGATTCAGGATCGGAATATTCGCTCCAAGCAGCGCGATGCGCGCGCGCTTCACGCGCTGCGTCAGGGCGCCGGCCATGACCATGGGATTGGGCGTCAACGACATTGGCGCGAAGTGGTGTTCGGCCAGCGTCACCCAGTCGAAGCCGAGCTGGTCGGCCAGCTCGAATTGCTCAAGGCTCGCGGCAACCGACCGCTCGGCAACGTCGGATGAGAAGGATTCGGAGGGAACGGGCCACATCCCTCGGGGCGCGGGACCCTGGTACGGGACCGAAGTAAAGATGGCCGCCTTCATGTGGTTGACCGCTCCGGCGAGTGGTAATGTAACACGATAATACTGTTCACCAACGAGGCGCGCAGCCGTGGCAGACATCGTCCTCGGAATTGGAACCTCACACACCCCACTCCTGTCCTTGCCACCCGAGATGTGGCCCGAGTACGCCAGAGGCGACGAACGCAATCCAGAGCTCGCGTTTCCGCCACATGGCTACGTCATGCCCTTCCAGCGGGCCGTCGAACGGCTCGCGGCCGAAGGCAGGACGCGCTACAGCGGCCCCGAACCATTCGTCGACCAGGCGGCCAGGTTCAAAAAAGCGCTGGACACGCTCGCAAGCACGCTCCAATCAGCGGAGCCCGACGTCACCGTCATCATCAGTGATGACCAGGATGAGTGGTTTTACGAACACAACATGCCCCGCTTCGCCATCTACTGGGGCGAGTCGGTCCCGCTGATCCCACGTTCGCTGGTGCCCGGCGCGGCTGAGATGGCGCGACTGATCGCCTCCGGATACGGCGACGCGCCGCTGGAGGTTCCGGTCGCGAGTCGCTTCGGACGCTATCTCCTGGAGTACCTCTGCGAGCACGATTTCGACATGGGCCACCTGACGCACACGAAGCAGCCGTATGGCGGCACGGTGGCGCGACGTTATCCCACGCCGGACGGCGAGCTGAATTCTGTGCGGGAAACGAAAGACCACGATCAGGGCTTGCCGCACGGGTTCGCGTTCGTGGTCAAACGGCTGTTCAACATGCAGCCGCGACCGATTCTGCCAATCTTCCAGAACACGTGCTATCCGCCCAATCAGCCGAGTCCGCGGCGGTCGTATGCGCTCGGGCGCGCGATTGCATCGGCGGTGAGGGCCTGGCCGGAGCGTGCACGGGTCGCCGTGATCGCATCTGGCGGACTGAGCCATTTCGTGGTCGACGAGGAACTCGATCGCATGCTGCTGGGCGCACTGGAGAAGAAGGACGCGGCGACACTCCAGAATCTTCCTCGGGAGCGGCTGTTTTCCGCGACCTCGGAGTCGCTCAACTGGGTAGCGGTTGGCGGTGCAATGGAGTCGAGTGCGTTGAAGATGGAGCTCGTGGATTACGTGCCTGTGTATCGTACCCCGGCCAATACCGGTGGCGGTTGGGCATTTGCGCGCTGGCAATGATGGTCGCTTCGGTCCTGTCGGTTCGCCGCGGCGTGTTCGGTCCGGCCACGATTGCCCGAACTACGTCCGTCGGCGGGCCTGAATCGTGCGTGCGGCGGCAGTACTGCAGGAATAGAGATTCGAGACGTGATGCAACCGGGGAGAACTCGTGCTGAAGCCAGAACAAAATCGTGCACTGATGGAGGTCAGCGCAGGCACGCCGATGGGCGATCTCCTGCGCTGGTACTGGACTCCGTTCGCCGCCGCGGGCGAGCTGGACAAGAATCCAATCAAGCCGGTCCGCCTGATGGGCGAAGACCTCGTTCTCTACAGAGATGAAGGCGGCAACATTGGCCTGGTAGATCGACATTGCCCGCATCGTCGCGCGGACATGTCTTACGGCTGGGTCGAACAATGTGGACTCCGCTGCAACTATCACGGTTGGAAGTTCGACCAGACCGGCGCGTGTATTCACCAGCCGTTCGAGGAGATCGCGCATCCGGACGCCAACTTCAAGGATCGCATCACCATCAAGGCCTATCCGGTGCGTGAAGTGGGTGGCTTGCTGTGGGCGTACATGGGCCCGACGCCCGTTCCCGAGCTGCCGGTCTGGGAGCCATTCACCTGGGGCAATGGCTTCGTTCAGATCGTGATCAGCGAGATCCCGTGTAACTGGTTGCAGTGCCAGGAGAATTCAATCGATCCGGTGCACTTCGAATGGTTGCACGACAACTGGTCGCAGCGGCTCAAGGGCATGCTCAATGGCAAGACTCCGCCGACGCATCTGCGCGTCGCATTCGACGAGTTTGAGTACGGGTTCACGTACAAGCGGATTCGCGAGGGTCAGTCAGAGACCGACGAGCTCTGGACGGTTGGCCGCACATGCTTGTGGCCGAATTGCCTGTTCACCGGCAACCATTTCGAGTGGCGCGTGCCGATCGACGATGAGAACACGCTCAGTGTCGGCTGGTTCTTCGACCGTGTGCCGGAGGAGATGGAACCGTTCCGCCAGCAGCGAATTCCTTACTGGTACGGACCGATCAAGGACCAACGCAGCGGCCGATGGCTGGACTCGCACGTGATGAACCAGGACTTCGTGGCGTGGGTGGGCCAGGGAACCCTGGCGGACCGCACGCAGGAGCACCTTGGAGAGAGCGACCGCGGCATCATCCTCATGCGTCGCCGGTTGCTCGAAGAGGCCGAGAAGGTCCGTCGCGGCGAAGAGCCCAAGGCGGTGATCCGCGATGCCGAGCTAGCGCGACGCGTGGACCTGCCAATCATCGGGCGCGATTTCTACCTGGCGGGGTATTCGCTGCGAGACGTCGCGGAAGGCCGCACCAGTGGAGTCCGCTACCCCAGAGAGTTCGTGTTTCAGGCGGGCCAGCCGGCTGAGATCACGCAAGCGTATCGGGAAGCCATGGGCATGGACCGCATCGCGGAGTTCAGTGGATCGCGCTGAGACGGTGGTCTGGCTGCACACGGACCGCGAGCGGCCGTCGCGTGCGCACGAGCTGCTTTCGACAGGATTCAACCTCGTGCAGGTGAGCGATTCGGTTGCCGCAGACGGCCTGAGACGATTTCACCTGTGGAGCACCTCATCCGCGTCGGATGCCGCGCTCCAGCTTGCGGCGGAGGGGCCTGAGCGGCTGGAGACGCTTGTGCTGGAGGCACCGAGTTCGGCGGACGAGACTCTGCTCAGCCAGATCAAGGTGCCGACGCTGGTGATCTTCGGCACACGCGATCCGCGGTCCACCACCGGCAGAATCTATCGCGAGAAGATGACAACCTGTCAGTTCGTCCTGGTCTACGATGCCGGTCAGGACGTCTCCGTGGATCGACCGGAGGCGTTCTCCAGCCTGGTTGCCGATTTTCTGAACCGCCGCGACGCGTTCATCGTCAATCAGAGGAGCACGTTGATCAACCCGTGACGGCCTCCCAGGGCTCCGCCCGCTTCAAAGCCGTGCGTCAGGTGCGCGCGTCTGAGGACGTGGCCGCCCAGATCCTCGAGTTCTTCTATTCGGAAGGGTTGAAGCCTGGTGAGTGGCTCGGCACCGAGACGGAGCTCGCGGATCGATTCAATGTGTCGCGGGTCACCATTCGTGACGCGGTGAGTGGACTGGAAGCGCGCGGCCTCATCGAAGTGCGGGTTGGAGCACGGGGCGGGCTCCGCATCGCGGAAAGTGACCCGGAGCGGTTGATCGACGCGTTCTCAATTCAGCTGAGGCTCATGGGGCTTACCCGTGACGAGCTGTTCGAAGCGATGTCCGC
>JAFAPL010000373.1 GCA_019247135.1 Chloroflexota bacterium
CTTAGGATGTGATCTGCTTGGCCCGAGCGTACCACCGTCATTGATGCGCTCGACCGCTGCACTCTCATTCAAGCGCTCGAACGCTACACTCGCATCCTGAGCGATCAGCCACGTCCGACAAACCTGCTGATTGCGCGGCTGTTCGAAGAGATCGCGCAGAGTCTGGAGGTCGCGGGTGAGCAGGGCCATCGGATGCGCGCCTATCGCCGCGCCGCGCGCTCGCTGGCCGCACTGACCGAGCCTCTCGAAACACTGGCCGCGGACGGCCATCTGCGCGAGATCCCTTACGTCGGCGCTTCGCTCGCGGCGCTCATCGAAGAGTTCCTCAGTACCGGCGGCATACGCACCCACGCGCGTCTCACGGCGGAGCACCCGCCCGGCCTCGCTCCGCTCTTGCAGGCACGTGGGTTCGGTCCAGCCAAAGTCGAGAGCCTGCATGCTGCCCTTGGCATTGCCAACCTCGACGACGTGGAGCGTGCGGGCCAGGACGGCCGCCTGGCCGACACACTCGGTCAGCGCCGTGCCGACGAGCTCCTCGCCGAGTTGCCGGTCCTGCGCAAACCCGTGCGAGCGCTCCGCCTCAAGTCAGCGTGGGAAGAGGTCCACCTGCTGCTCGATCAGTTGCCACGCGGCACGTCGATCCACGTGGCAGGGCAGGCACGCCGCGGCTGCGACATGGTCATTGGCGGCCTCGACCTGGTCGCCCAAACACGCACTCCCGAGCGTCTGCTCGACCACGTCGCCGCGCTTCCGAGCGTCGTCGACGTCCTGGAACGCACGCCCGAGCGTATCGCGGTCCTGTTGTACGACCGGCTCGAGGTCCGCCTGACGGTTGCTTCGGAGGACGCCTTCGGGACCGCGATGGTGCTCCTCACGGGTTCGTCGCGCCACCTGGCGCGCCTGCGGCAGCTGAGCACCGAATTGCCGCGGTGCCGCACCGAACAAGAGCTGTATGCACGTCTGGGCCTGCCATGGATCCCGCCTGAGCTGCGCGAAGACGACGGCGAGATCGAAGCCGCGCTTGACGGCGCGCTGCCGCGCCTGGTCCAGCAATCGGATCTCAAAGGCGACCTGCACTGCCACACGTTGTGGACCGACGGCTCTGAGAGCCTGGAGGCGATGGCGCGCGCGGCCAGGTCTCGCGGCTACGCGTACATGGCGCTAACCGACCATAGCCGGTCGTTGACGATCACCAACGGACTGAGCATCGAACGGCTGGAAGAGGCTCGACGGCACGTACAGCAGTTGAACCATGCGCTCGCACCGTTCGTGATCCTGCTGGGAACCGAGATGGACATTTTGCAGGACGGCAGCCTCGACTATCCGGATGACGTCCTGAGCACGTTGGACTACGTTTCGGCATCGGTTCACAGTCGCTTCAAGCAGGCCGGACCGGTCATGACCGAGCGCATCCTGCGCGCCGTGCGGCATCCACTCGTGCGCACGCTGAACCATCCGCACGGACGCTTGCTCGGCGCTCGTCCAGCCTACGCCGTCGACATGCCGCTGGTGATCGAGACGGCCGCACGGGTGGGCTGCGCCATGGAGGTCAGCGGCGACCCCGCCCGTATGGACCTGGATGGCGGCTGGGCGCGGCGGGTCAAAGCCGCGGGTGGGCGGTGCACGATCAGCTCCGACGCACACAGCACGCTCGACTACGACAACATCTGGCTCGGCGTGGCCAGCGCCCGCCGTGGCTGGCTGGAGCCACAGGATGTGCTGAACACGCGCCCGCTCGAGGAGCTGCGCGCTCTGTTAGCCCGTAGGCTCGAGTAGGCCCGGCTCTGTTAGCCCGTAGGCTCGAGCAGGCCCGGCTCTGGTAGCCCGTGGGCTCGGTAGCCTGGCTCTGTTAGCCCGTGGGCTCGAGTAAGCCTGGCTGTGTTAGCCCGTCGGCTCGAGTAGGCCGGGCGCGACGACGTAACGGCGACGTTGCGTCGTCTCGACGAGCAGGCGCGTTCGCCTCTGTTCGAGCACACGTACCGTGATGCCGGCGAGCTTTCGCGGTGCTATCAGCCGCCCGTGAGCGCCAACGGGCCAGTCGGCCAGCGCCGCACGGTCCGATCGAAATCGCCGACGGCGTTCCTCGCGCGCCGCCGTCGCCAGCGCGGCCGCGGCCGACGCCGCGAGTTTCTCATCTCCACGCGCGCGTTCCGTGGGGTCAAAATCGAGCGGGTCATACAGGCCGAGCACGGCCGCTCGGTCGATCAGCCTGCGGTGCAACGCCCAGAACCGCGGTCCGTGCGATCGATACCGAAGGTGCGCCAGCTCGTGCAAGAGTGTCGCCACGATCGCGCCGCGCCGACGCCACCTGGTCCGGTCGCCATCCGCCGTGCACCGCACCAGAACGTCGACGCCCGTCGCCGACCACCTGCAGCGGCCATATGCCCGCCTGAGCCTCACGCCTGGCAGCAGATCAAAATCGGACGGAAGCCGTTCCGCATGCAGCAACGGCTCTATTGACGCGCGCAGCTCAGCCAGCAGCAGCGCCTGCGCCGCGCGCGTCGGTATTCGATGAGGCTCGACGGTCAGGCCGTAGCCGCCGCGAGGACCTTGCTGGACTCTGTTGCGCGCGAAAGGAAGGAACGCTGCGCCGCGACGAGACCCGATCCAACGGGCACATCGATGCCGAGATCGGCGAACGCCAGCTCCGTGCCACCAATCATCCCGAGTACTTCCAGCTCGTTCAAAGAGCCGAGGTGCCCGAGACGGATCGCAATCCCGTTCAGCTGGCCGATACCGCCGCCGAGCGACAGGTTGTACTGTTCGCGCGCGTGCTTCAC
>JAFAPL010000421.1 GCA_019247135.1 Chloroflexota bacterium
CAGGCTCGCGTGCGTCGGCAGCACTTCGACCGGCAGGGTCCAGCGCTCTAATCGGTGATGCGGCGGGGTCAAGCAGAGCCTGGTCCGGGTGCGCGTGGCGGATCCGGCCAGGCTGCGCCCGCGCGTCTTCCGACCGCGCAGAATCACGTACTGTTCGTCGCCGTCTGGTAATTCAGCGAGAGCGCGCGACAGCAATTCCGCGTAGCGCGCGATGCCTGCCGCGTAGCCGACGAGGCGCGCATCCAGCGCAATGACCGACCCTGGTGTCACGCGCCCTGGCGTGAGCGCGGACGCGAGCGAGCCGCCAGTTGTGGACGTCCGTATGGCGGCGCGTCGATATGACACACCTTCGAAAGCTGCGGATCCAACAAACGCGACAGGATCCGCAGCTCCTGGGTCGGAACCGCCGAGGCGACCGAGCTCCGCCGCTCGAGTGTCAGGTTCGTGGTGACCACCGTTGGCAGCCGCGCATTGAACCTGAAATTCAGCAGTTGGAAGAGTTTTTCCTCCGCCCAGGGCGTCGATGAATGCGACCCGTAATCATCCAGGACAAGCAGATCGACGTTCCGAATGGCATCGAATCCGCGGTCGTACGTGAGCTTGCTTTCAGGCGCGTACGTGTTGCGCAGGTAGTCGAGGAGATCGGGCGCGGTCATGAACAGCGTTTGGAGTCCGTGTGACTCGCGTTCGTTCTTGATCGCGGCGGCGAGATGCGTCTTTCCGCAGCCAACCACGCCCGTCATGACGAGCCAGCCGACCGGATTGGTGGCGAAGTCCCACGCCGCTTTGTGCGCGTCGTCCAGGCTCTTGCTCCCCGCATAGTCGAAGTTTTCGAAGGTGCACCGTCGCAGGCCGTCGGGGAACGTGGTGTTGTCGATGATGCTCCACCCGATGACGTTGACACGCCATACCCGACGATCTTCGAGTCTTGCCCTGAGCCGTTCGTCGAGCTCGGCGAGCGGTTCGTTCGTGGTGATGCTGGTGGGCAGACCCGACACGTAGCGTTGATTCAAGATCTGGAACAGTTTTTCCTGGGCCCAGGGCGTGCTCGTCTGCGTCCCAAGATCGTCCAGCACCAGTAATGGCGTCGATTTGACCGTTTCGAACAGCTGGTCGTACGAGATGTCCGTCGACGGGGCGAACGTCGCCCGCAAATGATCGAGAAGGTCGGGCACGACGGTGAAGAACACCTCGGTCCCGAGCTCGATCTGGCGATTCGCGATGGCCGCCGCGAGATGGGTTTTGCCACATCCTGGTGGTCCGCAGAGCAGCAGCCAGAACGGAGGGTCCTCGGCGTAACGGCGGCACTCGTCGAGCGACTGCGCCAGACGTTTCTGGTCGATTTCGCCCAGGTCTCCGCGGCCCGCCGGCAGGAAATTGTCGAACGTGCGCTCGGCGAGTGGGCCGAGCTGGCTGCGTCGCCTGAGCCGATCGCGCACTTCGCCGAGACGGCACGAGCACGCAAACAGCTTGCCGAAGTCGGGATCGCCGACAGGCACGTCCTTGCGCAGGAAGCCGAAGTCCTTGCAGATGGCGCACTTCGGCTCGGGATCGGGCTCTGGCGCGTCACCGCTCTGCGCGCGCAGCCGCGGCCGAATGCGCGCGAGCGCGTCGCCCAATCGCTCCATTAACTCCTGTATAGCTCCGTGTCGAGGAACTTCGTGGTGCGCTCGAGAAACAGCAGCGGCACCTGCCCCGTCGGCCCGTTGCGATGTTTGGCGACGATGATGTCGGCAATACCCTTCTTCTCACTGTCAGGGTTGTACTTTTCGTCGCGATAAATAAACAGCACGACGTCAGCATCTTGCTCGAGACTGTTGTGCACGATGAGCCCGTTCGCGACGAAGTTGTGAGTCCCGGGCACGGTCATGTCGTAAACGTCGTCTGATCCGTCCGGTTCGATCGCCAGGACTTGGTCCCAACACATGTCTGTGGCGGCAACCGAACGGGAGTCCTCGCGCATCAAGACGTTGGTATAGCTCGCCCCGGCTATGTGGATCTGGTGTGGCAGGTGCCGCGCGAACTCAGCTGTCTGAGTAGCCGTCGGTGCCATTCCGATTTGGTCGTTCGGACGCAAGTCGTCCAGGCGTGTCCACCCATGCAGCGTTCGGAACTTGTGGTTGCCCGTGGCACGAATCGCGCGACCCGAATCGGTGGTCAGCTTGAATACAGGCCTGAAGCCGGTGTGCCAGACCCGAGCGGCAAGCCCGACGCGCATGCGCCCGTTATCCATGGTCAGCACTTCGGGGGTTTGACCGAGAAGCGAAGCAATCGGGATAAGCCGACCGGAAGCCAGCGTGACTCGAGTATCGCCCGTGAGACAGCCGCTCTCGCGCAAGTCCGACAGTTGCGGAATGTGTGGTGTGCGCTGTTCGACTGCACGGCTCAACTGGCTGAGCGCCAGGACGGGAACGCGCAACTCTCGAGCCAGGGCCTTCAATGCGCGAGAAATCTGCCCGATCTCCTGAACTCGGCTTTCGCCGCCTTCGGTCACGACCAGCTGCAGGTAGTCGACGACGATCATGTCCAGGTGGTGCTCGGCGGCGAGACGGCGGGCCTTGCTGCGCAGCTCCATGATCGGGATCGAGGGCGTGTCGTCCACCCAGATCGGTGCTCTGGCCAGGTGGTTCATGGCCGTGTCGAGTTTTCGGGACTCCTGCTCGTTGAGGTGCGCCGACCGAATCCGTGGCGAATCGACCCCGCTCTCCATGCTCAAGAGCCGCGAAGCCAGTTGCTCCGCCGACATCTCCAACGAGAAGATCGCAACCGTCGCGTTGTGCTTGACGGCCGCGTTGACCGCCAGATTCAGAGCGAACGACGTGTTATGCGTGGGCACGCACGCGCGGCCGGCGAGGTACAGGTGGTTTGGCGAGTCGACCTGGATACAACGAACCGGCACCGAGCGAACCGCGTTTATGGCAACGACGAATCGCTGCCGCACCCGCGCGCGCGTGCGAATGCGTCGTTGACGTGCCAGCTTCCTGCTCAGACGAAAGACGGGGAGATCAGTGGGCGTAAAGCAAACACGGTAGCGTGGACCCACATCGGCACCGTCCAGGCGGGCCCTGTCCTCTTTGAAACGAGGCACCAGGCCGAGACCGGCGACGAGCTCAAAGACGCCATCAGCTAACGCGCGTGACGTCGAGCAGAACTCCGCGTAGCCGAGTTCGGTGATCGAACCGTCAGTATCCATCAGGCCCTGCAACAGGGCCAAACGCTGGTTGATATCCGCGCGAAGGTACGCCGTTGGAATGTGCTTGTTGCCCAGAACACCCATCTGGGAGAGTTCGCGATGCATACCCGTGGGATGCTCGGCTCGCCAGGTGGTGCCTGACCGAATGAAGCTGATTGTCGCGGGGGACACCGCATACTGCCGGGCGAGAGAGCGCCCAGTGGAGCCTGCAGCCAACTGCTCGCGCACATGTCTCACGTCCGAGAAGGTCAACTTCGCGTTGCCCGGGCGGCTCTGGCCGCGTCCGATCCAGCGACCGAGCGCGAATTGCGGAGTTCCGCGGGCATTTCGCCGTCGGACCTCACATCCAGCGCCAATGAGATGCGTTGTGATCTCGTCGTCGCCGATGGTGAGGGTGGGCGTACTGGACGTGCCGTCGCCCAACCATACGCCCAGGACGTACGGGTCAACGGAAAGCTCCGCGTGAGCGTGCTGGAGCGGTTCTGCGATGGGAATTGAGAAATTGAGATGCCCGGTGCTGGTGCGCAACTGACGCCGCATATCTTCAGTTGTGACCACAGACGGGCCGGGCCGGACGCTACGACGTGCGGCTCGCGATAGAACCGACCAGCGATGTTCGGCATCCGCGATGATCCGCTGACCGTCCGAGAAGACCACCTCGTAGCACGTGCGGTCGTACTGCACCGGCGTTGCAAACGTCACCATGCACGGCCGCCCGCGCTCGTCGAAGACACGGTCACCTACCCGCAGCTCGCCCATCGTGCTCCAACCATCGGGCGTTGGAACCGGCGTATCCAGGGCGAGTGCCTTGCCCACGGATGTGCGCGCGGCGAGGATGATCAGGTCCGTGCGTTGGAAGCCGCCCAGGAGTTTGTCCAGGTCCATGAAGCCAGTCGGGATGCCGTAGCGCGTGGCTTCGCCTTCCGAGAGCGCCTCGATCTGCTCCATGTACTCGCTGAGCACGTCTTCCAGTGATCGGAAGTCGCGCGTCACGCGCTTTTCGGCTACTGACAGGATCAACTGCTCGGCCTTTTCGAGAGCCGTGTCGGGATCCAGGTTGTCGCGATAGGCGATCTCGGCGATCGTCTGCGCGCTACCGATCAGCTGGCGCATGATCGAGGTGCGCTCGACGATGCGCCCGTAGTGCTCGATATGCGCCGCGCTCGGCGTGGCCAGGTTCAGCTCACTCAGATACAGCAGGCCGCCCGAAACGTCGTAGACGCCAAGCTGCTGCAGGCGGTCGGCCGTGCTGTGGTAATCGATCGGCTGCCCATCGGCGAACAGCGACAGCATCGCTCGGAAGACGTGCCGGTTCTTCTGCAGGTAGAAGTCTTCGGGCTTCAGGAAATCCGAGACCTGGACAACACTGGCCGGATGCTTCAGCACCGAGCCGAGCACGGCTTCCTCAGCTTGCAGGCTGTGCGGCGGCAGGCTGAGGTCGCGTTCTTCAGTGCGGCTGGCTCGGTCTGGGTTTAGATCGACATCGAGTCGCTCGACGGCCACGTTGCGAAGACCCGCCGAGCGGCTAAGAAGCCTCGCCGCCGGCCGCGCGGACGTCGAGGGTGATGGTGGCCGCAACGGACCGATGCAGCCGTGCGCTCACCTGGTAGGTGCCAACGTGCCGAACCGGGTCCGCAATCTCGACGTCACGACGGTCCAGCCCAACGCCCAGTTGACGCTGAACAGCGCCGACCACGTCAGCGTTGGTGATCGAGCCATACAGGCGACCTTGAGAGCCGGCCTTAGCCTCGAGCACGATGGGCTGAGCCTCCAGGCGCGCCTTGAGCGACTGCGCGTGCTTTTCTTCTTCGACGGCATGGCGCGCAGCGGCCGCCTCCACTTCGGCCACTTGCTTCAAGGCGTTCGCGGTCGCCGCAACGGCAAGACCGCGCGGGATCAAGAAGTTGCGGGCGTAGCCATCAGCGACGTCTTTGACCTGGCCAGCCCTGGCCACATCGGGGACATCCTTCTTGAAGAGCACTTTCATCGGCGCGCCCACTTTTCAGTATAGAACACATGTGCTA
>JAFAPL010000485.1 GCA_019247135.1 Chloroflexota bacterium
GCGCACCGCCCGACCCCGGCGCAGTGATCGGTCGCGTCACGGGCCAGTAATCAACGGGGCCTGCGGTGCGTCGCGAGATATGCCGGTCGGCGAAGCGCCAGAGCATAGAGAGTTCTAGGAGTGAAATATGGCGATCGTGTATGCCCGAACGACCCACCGCGAAGCACACTTCACGGGCAGCGCAACCGTCCGAGACGTTGTTATCGGTATGTCCGATGGTCTCACCGTGCCGTTTGCGCTGGCTGCTGGTCTGTCTGGAGCCGTCAATGACTCGTTCCTTGTGCTTGTCGCCGGCATCGCCGAGATGGCGGCAGGATCGATATCGATGGGGCTCGGTGGTTATCTCGCCGCACGCAGCGAAGCAGACAGCTACAACGCGGAGCTGGCGCGTGAGTACGAGGAAGTGCGAACTGTGCCAGAGGTGGAGGCGCAAGAAGTTCGCGACATCTTCCGCGGCTACGGACTCCAGGGGGAGACGCTCGAATCCGCGGTGGAAGCCGTGCGCTCCACTCCCGAGGGGTGGGTCCGTTTCATGATGCGCGAGGAACTCGGGCTCGAGGAACCGGACCCGAAGCGCGCACCGCAGAGTGCGGTGACGATCGCGTTGTCATATATCGCGGGCGCTTTCCTACCACTCAGTCCATATGCGGTTGGACTACCACTGGAGACTGCTTTTTTTTGGAGTATCGGTGTGACTCTGCTCGCCCTGGTGGCTTTCGGCGCGGCGAAGGCGCGCTTCACGGGTGTGCCGATGTTGCGCGGGGCAATCCAGACGGCCGCTGTCGGCGGGGTAGCCGCTGGCGTAGCGTACGCGCTCGCACGGCTCGTCAGTCACTTCGGCGCATGACCGGGACCCCGGTCGGGTGCGCACGCATGAGCAGCCTCGTCAAGTGTTTACTCAGACGCCGCGACGCCGTACGAACAGCCGAGCACCTCCGCCATGAGCGCGTCCAGCATCAACGGCTTCGAGACGACGCACACCACGCCCAGGTCGCGCGCCGACACGCGGGCAGCCCAGGACCGGCCAGTGAGCAGGATCATCGGCGCATAGCGTGCCACATCGCGGACCTGATCTCGCTCGGCCTGGCTCAACTCGGCATGGCTCGTTCCCCAGAAATCGGCGAGCACAATCTGCCGTTCAGGCGAGCGCACCGCCTGGTGCAACTGGGCGTACGAATCGCAGGTGGCAACGTCGAAACCCTCATCGGCGAAGAACTCGACGAGGACCATGCGAAACGCCGGATCGTCCTCGAAGATGAGTACGCGGGGGTGCCGCGGGCGTTCGCCCCTGGGAGTGGTCATAATGTGCCTTGCGGTGCGGGCCGTCTGGCTGCGGGGTATGGCCCTAGTGTTCGACCTGCGCACTCGCAGTTACCACGAGAAGCACCTGAGATTCGTTGGATAATGGGAATCGTGCCGCGTCCTCGAAGGCGCGCACCTTGCTATGACTGGCTATGACATGCCGAAGCAGCCGAGCATTGGCGACCTGCTCAAGAACGCCCGCGCGGCGGCTGGGCTGACGCAAGAGGCGCTCGCGACGCGCGCCGGCGTCAGCGCGCGGGTCATCAGCGATCTGGAGCGGAATGTGGATCACGCTCCGCGTGCGAGCACGATTGAGCTCCTGGTCGCGGCGCTGCCCCTGTCAGCGCAAGAACGCGAGCAGTTCGAGATCGCGGCTCGCGGCGATCAACGCGAACCGCGGCAGGAACCAGCACGCGGCCAAACCTCTGGCCCGTTGCCGCTTGCTGGCCGCCGTGATGAGCGCAAGCGCCTGGAACGGCACGTGACGGGTGATGGTCCACCGCTCCTGGTCATTGCTGGGGAGCCGGGTGTCGGCAAGACGCGGCTGCTGCATGAAGCCGCCGCGATCGCAGCGACGGATGGTCTTACCGTGTTACAGGGTACCGTCGGTGCTGGCGGGGCCGCCATGCGGGATCCTGTGGTGGATGCAGTGCGCCGTGCGACCCAGCGTCGATCGGCGGTCCTGCTTCGACACGAGCTGCGAGGCTGCGCGTGGCTGGTACGCGTCATCCCCGAACTGGCGTCTGGTCCGATCGACCCGTTGCCCTCCGAGCGCCTTCCAGATGATCAGGAGGCGGAGCTGACGGCGGCGGCGGTGGTTCGCTTCTTGAGCAACATTCGCGGGCCGGCGGGCGTCCTGCTCACGCTGGACAATCTCGGCCTCGCGGACGACGCGTCCGTCGGATTGCTCGCCCGCTTGATCCACTCCGGGGGCGACGTGCCGCTCCGTATCGTGGCTGCCTACCGCGAAGGCGACCTTTCACAGGGCGCGGGGCTCTCGCCACTCCTGGGCCGGCTGGCCCATGAACAACTGGTCACCCATCTCACCCTCGAGTCGCTTGCGCCGAATGAGGCCGCGGACCTCTTCGATGC
>JAFAPL010000652.1 GCA_019247135.1 Chloroflexota bacterium
GCGTCACGCGAGGCGTCACGCGAGCCTGCGGCACACAAAGAGCGTGACACAGAGCGTCACGTGGAGGCCGAAAGCGTCACGTAGGGCGTCACGTGAGGCGTCACGTGACGAGTGTGGTGCGGCTTACAGCCAGGCTGTTGCGACCCTCACTGACCCACCCGCAACACAAGCCTACGCTGCGCCCAAGATGCTGATGCGAGGGACCGGGCGTATGAACGGGCAATTCGAGGAGCCGCTGCAGAGCGACCTTGACCTCATCGATGGCTACGAACTGCTGAGACGCGCCATCTGCCAGCGCGACCAGCCAGCCTGGACAGCGGCCATGACACGCTATCGCGTGGTCGTCATCGCGGCAATTCGCCGCCACCCTGCCTGGGTCATCAATACCGAAAGCGAAGACTACTGGGTCAATCGCGCCTTCGAGCGCTTCTGGTGCGCGGTCACGCCGGACCGCCTGTGTTTGTTCCCGTCACTCGGCCCGCTGCTGCGGTATTTGCAGATGTGCACCCACAGCGTCGTCATCGACGAGATGCGCAGTCGACGGCGCAACCAGCACGAACTGCTCTCGGAGACCACGAACGGGCTGCCACACAACAAGGGCGCCGAGGATGCGATGGTCGCCCGTCTGAGCGCGAGCGAGCTGTGGAACGCGGTCGCCTCCGAGTTGCACGACGAGCCTGAACGACTCGTGGCCAGCCTGTCGCTCCTGCGCGGCATGAAGCCCGCCCAGGTGCAAGCGCTGCACCCCGAGCACTTTGTCGACGCTGCCGACGTCTATCGCGTCAAACGCAACGTGCTCGAACGGCTTCGACGGAACAGCGCCGTTCGGCGCTTCCGCGACTGACGTCAGGACGCGATCGCGACGACCCATCCAACGAGATCGCGCTCTTGCAGCTCGGACCCGATGCACCCGGACCCGAATCAACCCGCGCTCGCATCTGCTACATCGCCTGAGAGAGGCCTCTGCCTGTCCGCCTCCCCGCGCAACTGTTCGCGCTGCGCGAGGGCTCTGGCTAGCCGCCACCCCCGCGCAACTGATCCCGCAACACCTCGGCCGCTTGTCCGAATGTGCTGCCTGGCTCGAGGCCGAGAATGTCGGCGTACTCCTGCGGCAGCGGATCCGCACACCCCTCCACCTGCTTCACCAGCTCCATTGACCCTGCGTCGGGCTCGCCGTCCAGCAGCTCGAGAAACGCGTTGCGGACCGTCGCGCTGACCTGCTTCGTCACTGCTGGTCGCCACGCAGACCGCGGAGGAAGTCTTCGAGGTCACGCAACACGGCCTCGCTGCTCGGCAGCTCGCCACCCGGCTCAGCTTCTTCGCGAACTGACGGGATGTCCTCGGGCTCCTCATCTTCGCGCAGCGCGTCGATGCGTTCCTTCAAGCTCGGACGTTGGCTGAGAAATTCGTCGATTTGATCGGCAAGCTCGGCGCCACCTCGTTCCAGCGCGCCAAGCGGCAGCGAGACCCCGGTCAGAGCATCGACCACTCGAAGCATCGCCGCGGCGGTCCACGGATGCACCATGCCCGGCACGTAACTTGGCGTGGACGCAGTCAGTCCCGCGCCCGGCAGACCGCGCTCAGCCGCGAGCGAGTGCAACACCGTGGCGATGCCGGTCGGCCCCTCGTAGCGACTCATGCTGATGCGACGCTGCCGCAACGCTGCCCGGAACTGGCTATTCGTACCCCAGCCCCGCATCTGGACCCTCGCGCGATGGTGAACCGGCGCCAGGATCGCTCCGAGCGTGAGCAATGCCTGCGCTCCGAGCTGCTGGAACGCCTCAATCAGGGCGTCGGAAAACGTGCGCCAGCGAAGGTTCGGCTCCGGGCCGACGAATAGCACGAGGTCACGCGTCGACTCCGTGCGCGCGACGTAGATCTCCGCGCGCGGCCAGGTGTGAATGCGTTGGCCCTCGGCGTTCAGCGAGGTGGTCGGACGCGTATCCGAGTACTGATAGAACTGCTCGGGATCCAGCTCGACGACCTTGCGAGCGCTGAACTCGTCGATCACGTGCTCCAGCGCCGCCGTGCTTGCCGAGCCGGCGTTGATCCAGCCGCCGAAACCGGCCACCACGTACGGCTCACGCAGGCCCTGACTGCTCAGGTCCTCGAGAATTTGGCCAGCATCGGCGAGCGCCACGGCCGGCAGTATAGGCGGCGATCTCGTCGTTCATGCGTTTGCACTGCGCGGTCAACGGCCCAGGCCATCCGAGTAAAGCGGATACGATGCCCGCGATGGCTGAGCAGCCCGACACCAACGCGGCACTCTGGAAGTCCGAGGAAGTGGTCAAAGCGTTCGTCGCTCAGGGGCGCGAACGGCAGCGCGCGGAGCAGTTGGCGCTCGTCGCACGCTTGTTGCCGTTCACCCCGTCCGACACGTTTACTTTTCTCGATCTGGGCGCCGGGACGGGCGCCGCCTCACGCGCCGTGCTGGCTGAATACCCGAACGCGACGGCGCTGCTGGGGGACTTCTCGGAGCAGATGATGGCTGCGGGCCACCAGCAGATGAAGGAGTACGACGGTCGGTATCGCTACGTCGAGCTCGACATGCATGCGTCCACGTGGCCCGACGAGATTCCGGCGCGGCTGGACGCCGTCATCTCGGCCCTCAGCATTCACCACCTGCCGGATGAACGCAAGCGCGGGATCTTCAGGCAGATCTTCGAGCGACTCGCGCCAGGCGCGTGGTATATCAACTTCGATCCGATTCGCGCGCCGAACGCGGACCTCGAGACGATGTGGCAACGCGTCAACGATCGCTACGATCCGGAGGATCCACACCGGCGCACGCACCGCACACCGCTGGAGCAGGCGCGTTACGAGAACCACGTCCGCTACATGATCCCGCTCGCACCGCAGCTCGACTGGCTCCGCGAAGCGGGTTTCCTCAATGTCGAGGTGTTCTGGAAACGACTGGATTGGGTGATCTACGGAGGCCAGCGGCCCGCTTAGGCCGCGGCCTCCTTCTCGAGATCGTCACTCCGGATCGGATCAATTTCGCCCCAACGATGTAGGTCGACAGGCGCAAGCCGGTTAGTGGAGATACTGACCGCCGTCGACGTTGATCGTCTGGCCGGTGATGAACGCGCTCAGGTCGGACGCGAGAAAGATCACCGTTCCAACGAGGTCCGACGGCTGTTCCTCGCGTTTCAGGATCCGCGAGCCCGCACTCTGCGCCAGACGTTCAGCCGGGTAAACGGTCCGCACGACCTCGCTGGAGGTCAACCCCGGCGTGATCACGTTCACGCGCACGCCGTAGTCGCCGAGCTCGCGCGCCAGCACCCTCGTCAGGCCCCATACAGCCGCCTTGCTGGTCACATAGTGGGCGAACCCTGTCTGGCCGCCATGGATCGTGCCCGAGGAGATGTTGATGATCGCCCCGCTCCGCTGTTCCCGGAACACCGGCGCGACCGCCTTGCTGCACAGCCACACACCGCGGACGTTGATCGCCATGACACGGTCCCACTCCTCCACGGGAATCGCGTCGAAGTCTTTGCGCGGCTGGATCAACTCCGTGAAGATCGCCGCATTGTTGACCAGCACGTCAACCCGACCGTACTGAGCAAGCGTGGATTCCACCATCCGCGCGACGCTCGACTCGTCCGACACATCAACATGACAGCCGATACCTCCGAGCTCGCCTGCCACGCGCTGAGCGTTCTCGGAGATGATGTCAGCAACAACCACGCGCGCGCCTTCGGCGGCGAGGCCACGACAGTACTCGGCGCCGATTCCGCGACCACCGCCCGTGACGATGGCGACCTTGTTCTCGAGCAGCATTACTTCGCAGGTAATCGTATCCGGCGCGCGCTTGAAGTAGCGTACACACGTGAGCGTTGCAACAGACGCACGCAGACCGCAGATCGGTGGATTGCTGCGCGAGTGGCGCGAGCGCCGGCGATTGAGCCAGCTCGACCTGGCTTTGCAGGCCGAGATCTCGACGCGCCACCTCAGCTTCGTGGAGACCGGCCGATCGCGGCCAAGTAGTGAGATGATTCTGCGGCTGACCGACCAGCTTGACGTACCCCTGCGCGAGCGCAACCGGCTCCTGCTCGCGGCTGGATACGCCCCGTTCTACGCCGAGACGGCTCTCGATTCACCGCACATGGACGCCGTTCGGGTGGCGGTGCGGCAGGTGCTGGTCGGGCACGAACCATTCCCCGCCGTGGCGGTCGATCGAGCGTGGAACATCGTCGACGCAAATGAGAGCAGCACCAAAGTCTTCCTCGAGGGCGTCGCGCCGGATCTTCTCCAGCGACCCGTGAACGCGCTGCGAGTGGCGCTGCATCCGGACGGACTCGCCGCGCGCATCATCAATCTGGGGGAGTGGCGTGCGCACCTTCTGGGGCGTGTCCGACGCGAGCTCGCGTCGTCGGCGGACGCGCGATTGGCGGAGCTGTACAGCGAGCTGCGCGGCTACCCGTGCGACCAGGTGGAACCGGAGCCGGATTGGCATGGCCCGGGTGGCGTGGTCGTTCCGCTGCGGATTCGATTTGCGGAGCGCGAGCTCGAGTTTTTCAGCATGGTTGCATCCTTCGGGACGCCGCGCGACATCACCGTCGACGAGCTCGCCATCGAGTCGTTCTTCCCGGCCGACCAGGACACCGCGGCAACGCTGCGGCGCGTGGCCAGCGAGTAGCCATTTTCAGCCGGCGACATCACCCGGGCGAGTCGATCAGATGCCAGGTGATTTTCGCTCGGAAAATGCACGAGCGAGTGCGGCAAAGTTGTCGGCGTTCACGCTGGCTGAACCTGCCAGGACTCCGTCGATGCGCTCATCGGCGGCGATTTCTTGCACGTTCCGAGGACTGACCTGGCCGCCATAGATGACGCGAATGCTCTCCGCAAGCTCGCCACCTTGTAGATCGCGCACCGTATCACGAACGATCCCGCACATCTCGCCAACATACGACAGAGGCGGAGGCGCGACGCGCCCCATGGTCGTCCACACCGGCTCGTAGGCCACCACGAGCGATGACGAGACCTCCGCTTCCTCGAGCGCTGACTCCAGCTGAGCAGTCAGCACATATGCGCCACTGCCTTCGTCCAGTTGATCGGCGGTCTCGCCCACACACAGGATGGGGCGCAATCCGCGCTTCAACGCGACAAGCATCTTCTGGCGCACAATAGCGTCCTTGTCGGCGAAAAGAATGCGCCGCTCGTACTGGCCGACGAGCACGTAGTTGCAAACATCCGCCAGCATGCGCGCGGAGACCTCGCCGGTGTAGGCGCCGCCGTCTTGTGTATGAATGTTCTGCGCGCCAACGCTGATCGAGCTCTGTGCAACCATTCGCCGTACGTCTACGATCCACGGAAACGGTGGGCAGACGACCAGCTCGATAGTGTTGAGATCCGCCACGCGCGGTAACAGCGCTTGCATGAGAGTGACAGCATCAGACAGCGTCGTATTCATTTTCCAGTTGCCCACGATCAGCGGAGTACGCACTAGCGACGCGGTCCAGGCCACACATTCAGCGCTCGTTCGGCCAGACGACGAGAGCGTGCCTCGATTTCGCCGGCCCGCCAACATTCGATCTCCGCAAAGTCGCGCACCAGCTCGAGCCCGTAGCGTGTCATGCGCCGCAGCTCTTTCTTCCGTTCGGTAACGCCGAGGTCCGGCGCACGGCCACGCGGCACCCAGGTGAAGTTGCCCAGCCTGCCGACGACGGCCCAGTAGTCACGCTCGGACACCCCGAGCTCGTTCAGCCAGTCCTCGCGCGGCAGCAACGGCGTGATCAACTGCAACTCGAGTTGATCGAACGCAACGGGTCGTGCGTGCGGGTAGCTGTCCTCCAGGGCCTGGAATATGAGGTTCCTCTGATCCGGGTGGCTCCCGAAATACAGTGGATAGTGCACGGCATTTTCGAGCACCACTGCGTCGTCAGGCCATGCGATCTGGGAGGCTGAAAGTGCGTCAACAAATGCCGCTGCGCGATCGGCCGCGCTGACGACGGTATTGTAGATGCCGATGAGCAACTGGTTTTCGTCTATTTGCGGCGCGGACGTCAACAACCGGCGTACAAAAAATGACTCGACGCACACGAGCAACTGGCGCATCTGGTCGGCAGTCAGCGAGCCGGCGCGATAGTCCGCTTGCAATCGGAGCAGCAGGGGTTCGAACGGGTGCACCACGGTCCGCGACCATGCTGTCAGACGCGCAAGCCGCTTGCGGACTCCGACGTCTGGTTCA
>JAFAPL010000806.1 GCA_019247135.1 Chloroflexota bacterium
GAAGGCGAGATGGGGGATACCCATGTCGGGCTGCAAGCACGCCTCATGTCACAGGCGTTGAGGAAGCTGACGGGGGCGATCAACCGCAGTCGCACGTCGCTGGTCTTCACCAATCAACTGCGCGAGAAGGTGGGCGTGATGTTCGGCTCGCCCGAAACGACGCCTGGCGGTCGCGCGCTGAAGTTCTACGCGTCGGTACGGCTGGACGTGCGGCGTATCGACTCGATCAAACAGGGCACCGACGTGGTCGGCAGCCGCGTCAAGGTGAAGGTGGTCAAGAACAAGGTGGCCCCGCCGTTCAGGGTGGCCGAGTTCGACATCATGTACAACGAGGGGATCTCGAAGGAGGGCGGCTTGCTCGACCTGGCCGTCGAGCTGGGGCTGGTCAAGAAGACGGGCGCGTTCTTCTCGTACGGCGAGACGCGGCTAGGACAGGGACGCGAGAACGCGCGCGAGTTTCTGAAGAAGGATCCGGAGATCTCGGGTGAGATCGAGCGACTGATTCGGCAGCAGACGCTCACGACGGTGCGCGGCGTGGAGCCGCCGTCGCCGAACGGAAGGGAGGCGTCTATCGAGGATGACGAGCTGGCGCGCTCGTTCTAGCACCGCGGCGGCGCCGCTGGACGTCGCGCTGCGGTATCTCGCGACACGGCCGCGCACGGAACGCGAGGTCCGACTGCGGCTCCGACGTGCCGCCGTCGAGGAGGCAGACGTCGAGCGCGTGCTCGCTCAGCTGCGGGTGCACGGCTTGCTGGACGATGCGGCCTTCGCACGCTACTGGGTTGAGCAGCGCCAGACGTTCCGGCCGCGCGGTGCGCGGCTGCTGCAAGCCGAGCTGCGTCAGCATGGCATCTCGTCCGAGCTTGCCTCGAACGCCGCGGGCAGCGTCGAAGACTCCGTCCAAGAAGACGCCTATCGCGCCGCCCAGAAGCGCGCACGCCAGCTCGGCTCGACCGACGAACGCACCTTTACAACCAGATTGAGCCAGTTCCTGGCCAGGCGCGGCTTCGAGTGGGACACGATCGCACCGACCGTGTCCCGCCTCTGGGCCGAAACCGCTCAGTAGGTCATCAAGTAGCGCTCGAGCTCCCAGGGCGTGACCTGCGTGCGGTACTCGTTCCATTCCGCGCGCTTGGCTTCGAGGAACCACTCGCTGACGTGGGCGCCGAGCGCGCCCTGCACCACCTCGTCCCGTGCGAGCTCATCGAGCGCTTCTTCGAGTGAGCCCGGCAGGGTGCGCACCCCCTGCTTGCGGATCATGGTGTCGTCGAAGTGGTAGAGGTTCTCCTCGACCGGCCGCGACAGCTCGAGGCCGCGTTCGATGCCGTCCAGGCCCGCGGCCAACATGACCGCGAACGCCAGGTACGGGTTGCAGCTTGGATCGGGACACCGCAGCTCGAGGCGCGTCGCCTCCGGCCGACCGCGCGAGGCCTGCGGGATGCGAATCAGCGCCGATCGGTTGATGCGCGCCCAGCTGATGTACACCGGCGCCTCGTAGCCGGGCACCAGGCGCTTGTACGAGTTCACCAGCGGCGCCAGGACGGCGATCATGCCGCGCGCGTGTGCCAGTAATCCCGCCATGAAGCTGCGCGCCGTCTGCGAGAGCTGATACTCGTCGGCGGCGTCGAAGAACTGGTTCGTCGAGCCATCCACGGACCAGAGACTCTGGTGGCAGTGCATGCCGTTGCCGTTGATGCCGTGGAACGGCTTGGGCATGAACGTGGCGTACAGCCCATGCTGCTGGGCAATGGCCTTGAGCGTCGTACGGAACGTCACCGCGTTGTCGGCGGTGCGCATGGCATCGTCGTATTTGAAGTCGATCTCGTGCTGACCGATGGCTACCTCGTGGTGACTCGCTTCCACCACGATGCCGAGCTCTTCGAGGGCCTCGACCATCTGCTTGCGCACGTCGGCCGCCTCGTCGGTGGTCAGGTCGAAGTAGCCGGCCTGGTCGTGCGGCAGGGGCTCGACCGAGGGCACGCCGGCCTCGCCCAGCGCAACCTCTCCGTTGCGTCGGCGGAGCATGAAAAACTCGAGCTCCGGCCCGGTCTTGTAGCGAAAGCCCATTTCTTCGGCGCGCTTCAGCTGGCAGCGCAGCACGCCGCGAGGGTCGCCCGGGAACGGCTCGCCGTCAGGTGTATACACGTCGCAAATCACTTTGGCGGTCGCGCTCTCGCCCGCCCGTTCCCAGGGGATCACGCCAAAGGTTTCGAGGTCCGGGTCCAGGAACATGTCGCTTTCGTGGATGCGCGCAAAGCCTTCCACGCTGGACCCGTCGAACCACAACCCGTGGTCGACCGCGTCACCGAACTTGTGATAGGGGATGTGGACGTTCTTGACCACGCCCATTATGTCCGTGAACTGAAGGCTGACGAAGCGCACCTTCGCCGCCTCGGCTTGCTCGAAGACGCGCTGCTTCAGGGCAGCTTTGTCGACCGTCATGGTTCTCAGGAGGTTCCTCGTTTCTGGTGAACTTCTCGATCCGGCGAGGCTGCCCCCAGGGCAGCACGGATCTTCAACGCCAACTGTAGATTGAGCCGCATCTCCGGGTCTTCCAGACTCGCGCCGCCCAGCAGCTCTTGAATGCGCTCGAGGCGATAAATCAGCGTATTGCGGTGGACGTTCAGGTCGCGGGCGGCGCGCATGTGATTGCCGCCCGCGTGCAGGAAGGCCTGCAGGGTACGCACGAACTCGGAGCGTCGAGCCGCGTCGGAGGCCTCCAGGGGCCCGAGCACGTCGCGCTGGAAGGCGCGCAGCTCAGGGTTGTCCGCCAGATGAAAGATGAGTCGTAATGCGCCCAGGCGCGCAAAATGGAGCGCGGAGGGTGAGCCGTCCTGGGCCATCGTGGCGGCGATGTCAGCCGCACGCGCCGCCTCGCGAATCGCCGCATACGGCGTCGTCTCGGCGCTCGGGGTCCGGCCGATACCAGCCACGACCGGGTGTGTTTCGGGCCTGAGTGCTTCTTCGAGGCTCACGCGCAGCTCCTCCACCCAGCCCGTGATCGCGTCGGGCTCGTCGGCAGCCAGTTCGGAGGGACACGGCATGAGCACCTGGATCGTGCCGTCGTGCTCACGCAAGAGTGTTGCCGGATCAGCAAGCACCAGGCGGCGTCGCGCCGCATCCACCAACCGCTGATAGTTGCGTACCAGCATCGGATTGGAGGTGCCGTTGCTCAGATCGTGGGCCGTCTCACGCGGACGCAGCACGAACACCAAGTGCGGGCGCGTGAGGTCGTAGCCGAGGCGACGCGCCTTGTCGACCAGCACGTCGTCCGGCTGCGCAGGTGTGTCCAGCAGGTCGCTCAGAAAATCACCTTGAAGGCGCAGGCGCGCCTCCACCACCGCTGATTGCTTGGCCAGTTCGATCGCGAGCACGGACGCCGCGCGGTCGGCGACCTGGTGGTCAAAGTCGACGAAATCGTCCGGTGGCCCCAGCAGAGCCAGGTAGCCCTCCACGGCGCCGCGTAAGGTCAACGGCCGCAACGCAACCCCGAGCGGCTCCTCGGCCGAGCGGACGCTGATCAGTCGTTCAGACACACTGCCCAGCAGGCCCTCCCAGTGTCGGCGACGCACGTCCGCCAGGGCCTCCGCGGTGCCGCTGTCACCTCCCGTCTGAACTGTCGGTTGGAAGTGTTCGTCGAGCAGATAGACGGCTTTCCCGGTCACTTCGGCGACAATCTGGGCGATCAATTCGGGACCACGGTCCTCGACCAGCGTCGCCAGTAGCCGCTCGTAAACCTCCTGGGCACGCTGCCCGATCGCACGATCGCGGTCCACGACGAATCCCACGATGGTCTTCTCGATTTCGGCGAGTGAGGCTTCGGCGGGCACTTGAATCAGCGGGGTGCCGACCTCCTCGGCTTCAGCGCACACCTCGGGGGGCTGCGGATCGGCGGTGATGAAGGCGACCACGCCGGCCTCGCCCATGTCGCGGATCATGCGGCCAACCGCTCGCGCATCACCCAACAGCTGAAGGGCGCCTGACGAGAGCAGCCACACTTCGCCCGACTCAATACGTCCGAGATTGGCGGGTCGAGCGCGCAAGAGGCGCGCCCAACTGACGGGCTGGTGCAGACCTGCTGCTCCCGCCAGCACGGTTGCGCCGCCAGGAAGCGCGAACCGAAGCAATTCGGACACAGTGACTAAAGGCATACGGCTGCAGGCGCTGGTATCACGAACTTTTCGTGCACAGCATACAAGCCATGAAATGGGTGCTGCCATCCGAGCCGCAGGCCGTACCCTGTCGCCATGCTGCACGACGTGTCGCACGAGCACCCGCTGGTGGTGCAGTTCCGGGACAACCCTTATCCCCTGTACCACCATTTGCAGGCGACCGCGCCGGTGCAGTGGAACGACGTCCTCGGAGCATGGACGCTCGCGCGCTACGCCGACGTCGCCCACGTGCTCGGCGACAGCCGCTTCTCGGCCGACCGGACCGGCGGCACGGACCCCATGGGCGGGCCACTCGAGGCGAAGTCGATGCTCGTCTCGGACCCGCCTGACCACACGCGCTTGCGCACGCTCGTGCAGAAGGCATTTACGCCGCGTATGGTCGAGCAGCTCCGGCCTCGGATCCAGGCCATCGTCGACAGCTTGCTCGATCGTGCGCTCGAGCGCGGCCCCGAAATGGAGGTAATTGCAGACCTCGCATACCCGCTCCCGGTTCTGGTGATCGCCGAGATGCTCGGTATCCCGCCTGAGGACCGCGACACTTTTCGTGAATGGTCCTCGGCCGTTGCCGCCAGCCTCGACCCGTTGCTGACCGAAAGCACCGTGGCGCACGCGGCTGAAGCGCGCGAGGCGCTGCACGCGTATTTGCGCGGGATCATCGCGCAGCGACGCCGCGAGCCGCGCAACGATCTGATCAGTGATCTGGTCGCCGCCGAGGAGCGCGGCGACGTCCTCAGCGAGCCCGAATTAGTGATCATGTGCACCTTGCTGCTGATCGCCGGACACGAGACGACGGTCAACCTGATTGGCAACGGCGTACAGGCGCTGGCGCGGCATCCGTCGGCATACCAGCAGTTGCGCGATCGCCCCGATCTACTCGTGAGCGCGGTCGAGGAGCTATTGCGGTTCGACTCACCCGTGCAGCTCACGGCGCGCATCGCGACGCAAGCCGTCGAGCTTGGCGGCAAGAACATCCCTGCCGGCGACTGGGTTCTGCCGCTCCTGGGCGCAGCCAACCACGATGCGCAGCAGTTTGCCGATCCCGACACACTGAAGCTGGATCGCAATCCGAATCCTCACCTGGCGTTTGGGCGCGGCATCCACTTTTGCCTGGGTGCGCCGCTCGCGCGCTTGGAAGGCCAGATCGCGATCGGATCGCTGGTGCGCCGCTGCTCGAGCATCGAGCTCGCGGGTGAACCTGCTCGCCGCAACCAGATCACCCTGCGCGGCCTGAGCAAACTGCCCATCCGCGTTCGTGCCGTCGAATAAGCCTGCCCGGTGCGCGGTCGCAATCCCGACGCACCTGGGCCGGCAAAAACGCGTTCGCCAGGTAGAGACGCCGTAGACTCTGTGGCGCATCAGCCCCTTTAAGTGCGGTCCCGTGAGGCCGCGAAGGAGGTCGCATTGAACTCGCCTGGCCAGAAACGGCTACTTAGCCGCGACGACATCCGACGCGCCATCGCGCGTCTGGCACACGAAGTCGTCGAACGCAACCAGGGCGTCGACGAGCTCGTCCTGGTCGGCCTGCGCACGCGCGGCGTTCCGCTCGCGCAGCGACTGCAAAGGGCAGTCGAAGATTTCGAGGGCACCCAGATCCCGCTCGGGGAACTCGACATCACTCTGTATCGGGACGACGTTCATCGTCGCGCGCCGCGTGCCCTGAGCCCAACCAGCATCCCCGTCGATATCTCCGACAAGACCGTCATCCTCGTCGACGATGTCCTGTATACGGGGCGAACCATTCGCGCGGCGCTCGACGCGCTCATTGACCTGGGCAGACCGAGAGCTATTCAGCTCGTGTGCCTCGTGGATCGCGGCCACCGCGAGCTGCCGATTCGCCCGGACTACGTGGGCAAAAACGTCCCCACCAGCGTTGAAGAGAAGGTCAAAGTCCGCGTGGACGAGGTGGACGGCACCGACGAAGTCGTCCTCATGCAAGCAGAAGGAGTGCTGGCATGACCCTGCAGGCCATTCGGCCAGACGAAACGATCGCGCGGCCGGCCTTGAAGCGTGGGCGCCGCCACGTGCTCGACCTGGACGACTTCGAGGTCGAGGAAATCGAGGCCATTCTCGAGACGGCCCGAAGCATGAAGGACGTCCTGTCGCGGCCCATCAAGAAGGTGCCGACACTGCGCGGCAAGACGGTCGTCACCCTGTTCTACGAGTCGAGCACGCGCACACGGGTCGCATTCGAGGTTGCCGCCAAGGCGCTCGGCGCCGATACCGTCAACATCGCCGCCCAGCAGAGCTCCGTCACAAAGGGCGAGTCGCTGATCGACACGATCAGCACGCTCCAGGCGCTGGGCGCGGACTTTCTCGTGATGCGCCACCACCAGGCGGGCGCGCCGTACGTCGTCGCCGAGCGGGTGTCAGCATCGGTGATCAATGCGGGCGACGGCTGGCACGCACACCCCACCCAGGCACTGCTCGACCTGTTCACGATCCAGGAACGTCTCGGGCGAATTCAGGGCCTGCGCGTCGCGATCGTGGGCGACATCCTCCACAGCCGCGTCGCGCGCTCGAACCTCTGGGGCCTGACGCGCATGGGCGCCAACGTCGTTTTGTGTGGTCCGCCAACACTGTTGCCAGCGGCGGACTTCTGCGACGGCGTGCCCTGGCCCGTTGACTTGACCTACCGACTGGACGAGGCGCTCCGCGACGCCGACGTGATCATGGTGTTGCGCATGCAGCTCGAACGTCAGACGGGTGGCCTCTTCCCCAGTTTGCGAGAGTACGTGCGGACGTTCGGGCTGACCGAAGAGCGCCTCGCACTGGCAAAGCCTGGCGCGCTGGTGATGCACCCGGGCCCGATGAACGAAGGTGTCGAGATCGATCCGCGGGTCGCGCGCGGAGCGCAATCGGTCATCGAAGCACAGGTCACCAACGGCGTCGCCGTCCGAATGGCGCTGCTGTATCACCTGAGCGGGTTGCCCGCGTGATCCGCCTCACGGGCGGGCGGGTGATCGACCCGGCGAGCAACCGCGACGAGGTCGCCGACCTGCTTCTGGAGGATGGGCGCATTGTCGACTGCTTCGAACGACGCCAGAGCGGCGGCGATGAAACGGTCATCGACGTGGCCGGCTTCGTCGTGGCCCCAGGCTTCGTCGATCTTCACTGCCACCTGCGCGAGCCCGGCTTCGAAGACAAGGAGACGATCGCCAGCGGTACGCGTGCGGCCGCCGCTGGCGGGTTCACCACCCTGTGCGCTGCCGCGGACACACGACCCAGCGTCGACACGGGCTCAGACGTGGAAGCCCTGCTCACCCTGGCGCGCCGCGATGCGGCCGTCCGAGTCCTACCGACTGGCTCCATCACGAAGCGTCTCGCCGGCGAAGAGCTGTCCGAGATGGCGGACATGTCGGCGGTCGGCGCGGTGGCATTTTCGGATTCCGAACGGCCGGTCAAATCGAGCCGACTGATGCGGCACGCTCTGGAGTACTCGCTCCTGGTAGAACGGCCCATTGCTAGCCACGCCGAGGACGCCGACCTGAGTGACGACGGGCTCGTCCACGAAGGCGCCCTGGCGACAGTCCTGGGACTCAAAGGCATCCCGCGCGAGGCGGAGGAGATCGCCGTCTCGCGTGACCTGGCGCTGGCGAACCTCACCGGTGGTTGGCTCCATCTGAGCCACCTGAGCACCGCCGGAGCCATCGAGCAGGTCCGCCGCGCCAAAGCAGCCGGTGTGCACGTCACGGCCGAAGTGAGCCCACACCATCTGGCGCTCAACGCGCGCGCGGTCGCGGGCACTGACAGCCTCGCGTATGACACGAACGCGCGCACCGCCCCGCCGCTACGCGACAGTAGCGACGCCGCGGCGCTGCTCTCGGGACTGCGCGATGGCACCATCGACTGCGTCGTGTCTGACCACTCGCCACAACGCTGGATAGATAAGGCGTGCGAGTTCGAAGAGGCCGAGCCAGGCATCTCGAGTCTCGAGACGGCGTTCGGTCTGCTGATGCGACTGGTGCACGCCGGGGCGCTGACGCTGACCCAGCTGATCGAGGCGCTGTCGCCGCGGCCGGCGCAAACGTGGAATCTGCCATTCGGCACGCTCGCACCCGGTGCGGCGGCCGACGTTGTCGTTCTCGATCCCGATCAAGCCTGGGTGGTCGACCCCGAGCGCTTCCTATCGCTGGGCAAGAATTCGCCTCTGGGCGGCCAGACGCTGAGGGGCAGCGTCCTGCTTACGATTTCACAGGGTCGGATCGTGTACCGCAATGGTCTCTAGGAGCGCGCCGAAAACCATGAAAGCATTGAACGCGCTTGCCGCGCTCCTGGAGACAAGCTGTCCGAAGGAGTTCGGCCGACTGCGGCTTGGGCCGATCACCGGCTTGTCGGCCGAACTCCTGGTCCGGCGCGGCAGTTGCTACAGTCGAGCGTCCCGCCCATGCCTCTGAACGGTGCCCCAGGCGAAGCCGCGCTCGCGCTCGAAGACGGCTCGGTGTTCGTCGGCGAGCCGTTCGGCGCGTCGGTCGACGTCGCAGCCGAGGTCGTGTTCAACACGGGCATGACCGGTTACCAGGAGGTGGTTACCGACCCGTCGTATCGCGGCCAGATGGTGGTCATGACCCATCCGCAGATTGGCAACTACGGCGTCTCGGAGTTCGCGGAGGAGTCCGTGCGCCCCTGGGTCTCGGCCTTCATCGTCCGTGAGCTCGCGACGTACCCGAATCACTGGGCTGCCAGGTCACACCTCGAGCAGTACCTGGAGAGCTGGGGTGTGCCAGGCATGCAGGGGATCGACACGCGCGCGCTCGTGCGACGCTTGCGGGAGACGGGGACGCAGCGCGGCGTGCTCCGCCACAGCCCCCGCGGCGGCTTTTCTCCGTCCGACCTGGACGAGTTGCGTGAGGCCGCGAAGCTTGCACCGTCGGTCTCTCAGCTCGAACTGGTGAGCGGTGTGAGCGCGGTCCTACCCGTGCCGACCTCGCAAGGCGAAGTAGCCGTACTGGACTGCGGGGCGAAATGGAACATCATTCGCTCGCTCGAACGGCGCGGCATTCAGCCGATCGTCCATTCATGGCAGGCGTCTGCCGAAGAAATCCTGGAACGCGAGCCGCGCGCCATCCTGGTCTCGAATGGGCCAGGCGATCCAGCGCAGCTATCGGGTGTCGTGCAGGAATTGAGAAAATTGCTCCAGTCGGGCGTGCCAACCCTGGGTATCTGCCTCGGCCATCAGCTCTTCGGACTTGCCGCGGGCGCCACGACCTCTCGGTTGCCCTATGGCCATCATGGCGGCAACCACCCCGTGCGCGAATTGAGCACCGGACGCGTCACCATCACGACCCAGAACCACGAGTTCCAGGTCCTGGGCGAGACACTGCCGCCCGAGAGCGGCTTCGAGGTGTCGCACATCAACCTGAACGATGGTTCGGTAGAAGGCCTGCGACATCGCGAGCTGCCAGTCTTTTCGGTGCAGTACCACCCGGAAGGCTGCCCTGGCCCGCAAGATAGCCAGGGCCTGTTCGACGACCTGCTGGGCATCGCAGGACTCAGATGAAGATTCTCGTGATCGGCTCCGGGCCGATCGTCATCGGCCAGGCCGCCGAGTTCGACTACGCGGGCACACAAGCCTGTCGGGCTCTCAGAGAAGAAGGTCATACGACGGTGCTCGTCAACTCCAACCCGGCCACGATCATGACTGACTCGGGCGTCGCCGACCGCATCTATGTCGAGCCGCTCACCCCCGAGTTTCTCGAGCTAGTGATCGAGCGCGAGCATCCCGAAGCTCTGCTCGCCGGTCTTGGCGGCCAAACGGCGTTGAATCTTGCCGTCGAGCTCGCCGACCGCGGAGTCCTCGAGCGCTGCAACGTCCAGATCCTCGGCACGCCCATCGAGTCGATTCGCACGGCGGAGGATCGCGACCTGTTCAAACAACTGCTCCAGCGCATCGGCGAGCCGGTTGCGGACAGTGTGGTCGCGCACAGCGTCGAGGATGCTCTGGCCTTCGAAAAACAAATCGGCCTGCCGCTGATCATTCGGCCCGCGTTCACGCTCGGCGGCACGGGCGGCGGCACCGCGTTCACGCTCCAGCAACTGAAGGACATCACCGCGGCGGGCGTTGCCGCGAGCCCCGTGGGTCAAGTGCTGGTCGAAAGATCGCTGCTCGGCTGGAAAGAGATCGAGTACGAGGTGATGCGTGACGGCGCCGACACCTGCATCACGATCTGCAACATGGAGAACTTCGATCCGATGGGCGTGCACACCGGCGACTCGATCGTCGTCGCGCCCTCACAGACACTCTCGGATCAGGAATACCAGATGCTGCGGTCGGCGGCATTGCGCATCATTCGCGCGCTCGGTGTCATCGGCGGGTGCAATGTCCAGTTTGCGCTCGACCCGAAGTCGCGCGACTACGCCGTCGTGGAGGTCAATCCGCGCGTCAGCCGCTCGTCTGCCCTGGCGTCCAAGGCCACCGGGTACCCGATCGCGCGCGTCACGGCCAAGATCGCGGTCGGTCGGCGCCTGCACGAGATCCCGAACGCCGTAACCAAACGCACGACCGCCGCCTTCGAGCCCGCGCTGGACTACCTGGTGGTCAAGATCCCGCGCTGGCCATTCGACAAGTTCCCTGACGGTGACCGCCGACTCGGCACTCAGATGAAGTCGACAGGCGAGGCGATGGCGATCGACCGCAGCTTCGAGGCTGCGCTGCAGAAAGCGGTGCGGTCGCTCGAGATGCGCAGCCGCGACCTGCTGTGGGAAGACCCGAACTGGACGGCAGCCGATCTCGAGCGAATGATCCGCGAGCCGAACGATCAACGTCTCTGGGCGCTGATGGCGGCCCTGCGACGTGGACACACGCCGCAGAAGCTGGCCGACTGGTCCGGCATGGACCCGTTCTTCCTGCACAAGCTCCAGAACATCGTCGAGTGCGAACGTGCGCTGCTCCAGGCGGCGAGCCTCACGCCTGGACTGGCCAGACGCGCCAAGCGTCTCGGCTTTTCGGACCAACAGATCGGCACCTTGCTCGACGACATGCCCGAGCGCGTGCGCGACCGTCGGAAGGCCTGGGGCATCCGAACGACGTACAAGATGGTCGACACCTGCGCGGCTGAGTTCGAAGCCGTTACGCCGTACTTCTACGGCACGTACGAAGCGGAGAACGAGGCGCCCGCACTGCCCGGCCGCAAAGTCGTTGTGCTCGGGTCGGGTCCAATCCGGATCGGCCAGGGCATCGAGTTCGATTATTGCTCTGTACGGGCCGCGAACGCTCTGCGCGAGCAGAACGTGAGCAGCATCATGATCAACTCCAACCCCGAGACCGTCAGCACGGATTTCGATGCCTCCACACGCCTGTATTTCGAACCGCTGGATGACGAATCCGTTCGCGACGTTCTCGAAAACGAAACGTTCGACGGCCAGGCACCGCTGGTTCTGGCGCAGTTTGGCGGGCAGACGGCGATCAACCTTGCCGAACCACTGGTCCACGCGGGCTACACGTTGCTCGGATCCGATCTGCACGCGATAGACGTCGCCGAGGATCGTGATCGCTTCAGCGAGCTGCTGGACCAGCTCGGCATTCCTCAGCCGCCGGGCGGGATCGTGCAGTCGGCACCCGACGCGGTCAGCCTGGCCGAGCAGCTCGGCTATCCCGTACTGGTGCGACCGTCCTTCGTGCTGGGGGGACGCGCGATGGAGGTGTGCCGCACGGCGGACGAGCTCATGGAGTTCGCCGCGACGGCAAAGGAAATTGCGGGCAAGAAGCCGCTGCTGGTTGATAAGTACCTGGAGGGCGCCGAGATCGAGGTGGACGCCATCTGCGACGGAAGCCGGGTCCTTATTCCAGGGATCATGGAGCACGTCGAACGGGCTGGCGTGCACTCAGGCGACAGCATCGCGTTGTATCCGGCGCAGTCCCTCACGCCGGAGCTGATCGACACGATCGTTCGGTACACCACCGAGCTCGGCCGTGCGCTCGGAGTGCGCGGACTGTTCAACATCCAGTACGTCGTCTTCGAGGGTGTCGTCTACGTCATCGAGGTCAATCCACGCGGCAGCCGAACCGTGCCGTTCCTCTCGAAGGTGACCGGGGTGCCGATGGTTGACCTGGCGATCGCGGCTGCGCTGGGCCTGCCTCTGCAGGAGTGCGGCCTCTGGCCAGCAGGCGAGTTGATCGCCGCCAAAGCGCCAGTGTTTTCGATGAACAAGTTGACGCACGTCGATACGTATCTCGGCCCCGAGATGAAGTCGACGGGCGAAGTGATGGGCCTCGGCGATGCCGTGGGCGAAGCGCTCGGGAAAGCGTTGCTCGCCGCGGGCAGTGGGCTACCGAAGCCGGGTGCGGCGATACTGCTGTCGCTCGCCGAGCGTGACAAGGACGAAGCCATGCCGCTCGTCCGCCGCCTGGTCGACCTCGGGTACGACCTGGTCGCCACCGAAGGCACGGCCAGGCGCATTCGGGCGGACCTGCAGGTGCCGGTTGAAACGGTGACCAAGAAGCTCAACGAAGGCCATCCGAACGTCATCGACGTGATCGTCTCGAAGCGTGTCGCGGCGGTCGTGAACACCGTGACGGGCGACCGGCGCCCGCTGCGTGACGGGTTCTACATCCGCCGAGCCGCCACCGAGCGGCGGGTGCCGTGCTACACGAGCATCGATACGCTGCGTGCGGCGATCGACGGCCTTCACGATCTCACGCTGGCCGCGCACCCGAGCGTGTGCACGGTCGACGAATACCGCGTCGGCGTGGACCGCCCCCTCCCCCAAAGCGCCGCCGCCTCCTAGCGCAGTTGGCGCATCTCAAAGGGGTGAAACCCCTTCGACCCCAGCGGAGTGCCCCCGTCGGACCCCTGCCCAGGGATCTCGAAGGGGTGACCCTTCGACCGAAGCGGAGCGACCCCTGGTCGCAGCCCGTGCAACGCCTAACTCCGCCCGCGGGGATCTCGAAGGGGTGACCCTTCGACCCAGCGGAGCGACCCCTGGTAGCAGGCCGTGCAACGCGTAACTCCGCATCGCGGGGATCTCGA
>JAFAPL010000410.1 GCA_019247135.1 Chloroflexota bacterium
AGGTCTGGTTCCGATTGTCATGAGCACCACCCCCATAGGACGGATGCGGAAGCCCCCAGCTCGCGGCCGCCGCGCTAGCCTCGGTCAATCGGATACGTGGACAGCTGTGAGCCGGAGCGGCGGCTGTGCGTAGCATTCTCTTGGTTATCGCGATCCTCTTCAGCGTCGGCTGTGGCGCGCGCTCCGAGCGGCAATACATACACGAAGCGATCAGAAGTCTCGTTATCCGGCCACCGAGGAGGCGGTCGCGGGCGATCACGTCTGCCAGCTGGACGATGGACGGCGGCACCACGGGCAGCACGGGGGCGCTGCCAAGTAGCGCGGTAACACATACAACGTCCCAGCATTGCTCGATCGACATGCTCGCCTACACCAAGAACGTCGTTGACTCACGGATGGTGGGTCCACCGCCGCAGTTGCGGTGACCTAGTGCTGGGTGCGGGCGCGGTCGCGTAGTTCAAACATGCGCCAAACTTAGCCGTGGACGAGAACACAAAGGCGCTGGAAGCTGGCGTGCCAACTTGCTGGCCGCTCCGGGCAGTCCAGTCCCAGTTCCCGCTGTAGGATCCAAGCGAACCACTCTTCTGATTGGCAGTGGTGACATCAAACGTGTAGGTCCCGGACACCGGCGTGTTGACGGGAACTAGGAGTAGACGCCCGTCAGTGGGCGCTGCGCGGCCGCGCCCAAACTTATGACTTTCAGGGTGTAGTCACTTCCGCGAGAGTGAGAACAGCGACGGCGCCGATGCATGCTGGCCGGGACACGTTTCGGCGAGAACCATGGGAGAGATGAGCCACAGCGCATACTATTCACCCACAGGTACGTGGTTCGCAATGTGCTGCGGCAACTTGTTTGAGCGGCGTGATCTGCGGTGCAATCATCGTGAATGCGTGAGGTCCTCCTCCTCAGGGCGCGGCGGTCATCGCTGACAAGGATGCGAGCGGCCACGGCCGCTCCGTCAGCCCACCAAGGGGCATATTCCGGCTCGCGCTGCGACGCCGACTCTCGCCGTCACTTTGTCCACCCCCGCCCAGCCGCCAACGTGAGGCCGGTAAAAAGCACGAGACTGGTACCGAGCCCACCGTAGAGAGGGGCGACGGATTCGATTCCGAGCGCGCACACCAGCGCCACCACGACCACCGCACTCGCTGCTATCGAGACCAGCGCCGCCGACCAAACGCCCCTCCCCCAGATCATGGCGGCCAGTGTCGGGATCCAGATTGACCCGACCAGGAGGTCGTACCCCACCGTCAGGGCGGCAATGACATCGTGCACCACGCACGCGGTCGCCGCAGCGAGCGACCCGAGAATGAGTGTCAGGGCGCGGCTTTGCGCGACGGACCCCGTGCCCTTTGCCTCTTTCAACGTCAGCCACACGTCTTGCAGGAAGACCGTGGAAGTCGCAAGCAGACACGACGTGGCGGTGGACATGATCGCGGCGAGCGACGCGGCTAGCACGAGTCCCCGCAGGCCGAGGGGTAGCGCGACGTTCACAATTTGTGCGAATGCAAGGTCTGCATCGCGCAGCGGTGGAAGGAAGACGCGTCCGGCCGCGCCGATGAGTGCGCCTGCAGCGGCGTACACGATGCAATACAGACCCACGATCAGTCCGCCGCTACGGGCGGTGGCCACGTTGCGAGCCGTAAAAACGCGCTGCCAGCCATCCTGCCCGATCAGAATGCCGAGAAAATAGAGCGTGACGAAGGCGCTGATCTTGCTCCAGCCGATGTGGGTGAGTGAGAAGAACCCGGGCGGAAGCGCTTGGTGCATATGCGCCAGCCCGCCTGCCCTGGCGATCGCAACCGGCAGGAGGACGAACAGAATTCCGACGGTCTTGATGGCGAACTGAACGATGTCAGTGATCGTCAGCGCCCACATGCCGCCGAGCACGGAGTAGCCGATCATCACCGCACTGCAGATCAGGATGGACTGGGTGCGGCTGACGCCGATCAGTACCTCGGCTATCGCGCCGATGGCGGTGGTGGCCACCACGACGATCATGAAGTCGTAGCAGCCCATTACGATGCCACCGGCGATGCGGGCGGAGTTGCCGTAGGTCCGCGCGAGCAGCTCCGGGATGGTGTAGAGCTCGAGCCGCAGGATGCGAGGCACGAGCCACAGGCCCATGACGATGATGCCGAGGCCGTACATCGATACCAGCCACATGCCGGAAATGCCGTAGGTGTAGCCGAGCTTCACCCCGCCGACGGTGGCGCCGCCGCCGATGATGACCGCCGCCAATGTGCCGGAGTACAGCACCCGTCCGACCGAGCGTCCCGCCACCAGAAACTGATCCTGGTTGCGGGCCGCCCGTCGCTGCGTGGCAAAGCCGATCAG
>JAFAPL010000615.1 GCA_019247135.1 Chloroflexota bacterium
GACGTAGACAACCTGACGCGGCTCTACGAGCGCATGCACGGTCTCTCCTTTGGTCCCCCGGACGCCGATCTCGGGCAGGCCCGCGTTGCGACTCGAGCCGACGGAAGTCTGGTCGGCGTCCGCAAGCCGCTGGCCGCGCATGAGCAGCCGATCATGCGGACGTACCTGGCGGTTCAAAACATCGAGCGAGCAGTGAAGAACGCCGAGGACTCCGGCGCCATTGTCGCCTATCCTCCAACCCGACAGGGAGACCGGGGCACGTTTGCAATCGTCATCCAGGGCGGCGTGGAACACGGACTCTGGCAACGCTAGAACAACCCGGCGCAAGTCCGTCCGGAGTTTCGACCCTCACTAGCGGTACTCTTCAGCCGCGCCGTACTCGCTTATCTCCATGTCGCTCTACGGCCAGTGGGCGTCGTTTTCGAACGGGTACAGCGGGCGCCTACGCCGGCGGTACGGAAACTGGTTCAGATCGGACGACGTGACGCCGGGTGTGTTGACCAGGAGGATCGTTGACGCGATTGGCTCGTACGCCGGACGCGGCGATACGACACCCTTCGCAACCACCACCTGATATCTCTCGGGGAATACGCCCAGCGAGTACATCTGCTGAATGCTGGTGTTGCCAATGAGACGTGAGGTCAACACCAGTGTGTGCTCGTCCGTGGTCTCCAGCACCACGGTTGTGCCGCCGTCGAAGAAGCGGAATCCGCCATGCGTCGGCGTCGGCTCTTCGAACCTGCCGTCCGAAATAACGCGCACGTAGCCAGTCACCTCGACCGGCTGGCCGTGCCGCTCGTCGGTTTTTGCACCGACCGGGAGTGTCACCGACTGACCCACTCCGACACTCAGGCACGCGCGGACTGCCTCGGGGTCGCAGAGCGTCTGCAAATAGCGTCGGACGCCCAAACGCTGCGCCGCTGCCAACAGGACAGTCGAGTCGCCTGGACTCCCTCCACCGATGTTATCTCCCACGTCCATGAGCACCACCGGGCCAACTGGAGCGCTCATCGCAGTACGCAGCGCCTTTTCCGGTGACGGCGTGTCGCCTACGAACTCATTGCGTCGATCCCACGCCCGTTGTGCCATCCACCGCGCCGCCTCACGCGCGGCATCCAGGTCACCGTCCTGCACGACCAGAAAGCTCATCCCCATTTCGGTAACGTCCGCGTAGGGGTAACCCTCGGCCACGCTCGCGGAGAGAATGCCTGGCCGCGCGGCGATCTCCTCCACGTCCTGGACCAGGCTGCGCATCGGCTCTTCACCGGTGAACTGTTTGACGATGTTGATCGCGACTGGTGGCATTTCGAGAGCCTGCACCGGCTGGATCTCACCGCGAATCGTGCGGACGATGATGTCGGCGCATTCGCGCGCACGCGGGCGCGGATCGAGGTGCGGATTGGTCCGATACACGACGGTCGCCGTCACGTTGTCGACCATCTTCTGAGAGATGTTCGCGTGCATGTCGATGGACAGCCCGATCGGAAGATCGGGGCCGACGAGCACGCGCACGCGGTTCGCGATCTCGCCGTCCGCGTCGGGATAATTCTCGGACACGGCCGCGCCATGCAGCGCCAACAACACTCCGTCCCAGGGCCCATTCCGGCCGAGCAGGTCGAGCATTTCGCCGACGATCCTGTCGAAGGCGTCGGCGGTGATCGTGCCAATAGGGTTGGTTTGGGTGAACAGCAGTGGCACGACCTCGACATCTGGGGACTGACCTGCATCCAGATAGCCCGCGAGTGTCGCGTGCGAGTCGCCGTATGCGCGAACGATTTCGCCGCCGCGCAAGATGCCATCCTCCTGAAAGCGTTCATACGTCGCAGGCAGGCGAGCAAACGTGTTCGTCTCGTGCGACATGCCAACGGTAGCCAGGCGTATGCGAGTCAAGGTGCCGCCATGGTAGGCCCACGCATGAGCGGACGTACCGCTGGCATTTGTTGCGCACGTGTTCGCGGGCAGGGCAGCCTCAACCTGTGCGGACGCTTGCTCTGGTGCTGCTGCTGTGCTGTACGGCATGCAACAGCACATCGGCGCCAACGCCGACGCAGTCCGCGACAGCGCAGCCGGCGGCAAACGTCCAGCCAGGTGCGAGCGACGCGAGCAACGTGAGCAACGCGAGCAACGCGAGCAACGTGAACCTCGAGCTCGACCCGGAGCATTCCCAGGCGCTGTTCCGCGCCCGTGAGCAGCTCGCCAACCGCTCGCTCCCCAGCGACGCCGTGGGCACAACGAAAGACGTCGCCGGCGCCATCGCCGTCTCGGCTGACGGCATCGTGCCGGCTAACTCGTCGGTCACGGTAAAGCTGGAGTCGCTGCAGTCGGATAGCCGTCAGCGCGACAACTTCATCAAACAGAACACGCTCGAGGTTGCGCGATACCCGACCGCCCAGTTCCAACCGACAGCACTACACGGTCTGAGCTGGCCCCTGCCCGAATCTGGAACCTCGACCTTCCAGATCGACGGTGACCTGACCGTTCACGGCGTCACCAGACCGACAACCTGGGACTTGAACGGCACGTTTTCGTCTGACGATGTCTCTGGCAGCGGCACGACCGTGGTGACGCTCGATCAGTTCGGGATGCAGAAGCCGCGCGTGTTCAGTGTCCTGAGCATTGACGACGACATCACGCTGGAGCTGGATTTTCGCGCCGTTCGTACTCCCGCCCGGTGACCGCCTCGTTCATGTGACAGCTGGACTGGTCCGAGGCCCGGCATGCTGTCTGCGAGGGCGCGGCCAGACAGAGGAGGTAGCCAGTGGCACCGCAGTTCCAGCAAACAAGTGAGGCACGACCCCAGGCGAATGCTCGTCAGCCCATGGCAGGTTTGCTGACGACATCCGGCCCGGCGCGCCGCCCTGAGTTGCCGGACGGACGGCCGTTCCCGCTCGGTGCCACCTGGGATCCTGCCAGCGGCGGCACGAACGTGGCCCTCTTCTCTGAGGGCGCCGAACAGGTCGAAGTGTGCTTCTTCGACGACGCGCACGGTCCCGAGGTCGCCCGCGTCGCGCTACGCAAGCGCACCGAGCACGTCTGGCACGGCTTTCTGCCCAACGTTCGGCCCGGCCAGCTGTACGGCTACCGGGTCCACGGTCGCTATGCCCCGCGTGAGGGGCTGCGGTACAACCGGTCCAAGCTGCTGCTCGACCCGTACGCGCGGGCGATCACGGGGCGCGTCGAGTGGCACCCGTCCGTGTTCGGCTACCGCTTTGGACGCAAGAGCGAGGACCTGACCCGCGATGTGCACGACTCGGCGCGTTACGTGCCCAAATCGGTGGTGGTTGACCCGACCTTCGATTGGGGCAATGACCGTCGGCCAGATGTGCCATGGAACGAAACCGTCATCTACGAGACCCACGTCAAAGGCATCACGGCCCGCCACCCTGAAGTGCCACCCGACCTGCGCGGAACCTATGCCGGCCTGGCCAGCCCGCCCATCATCGATCACTTGCGGCAGCTGGGGATCACGACCGTCGAGCTGATGCCCGTGCACCACTTCACCAACGACCAGTTCCTGCTCGATCGTGGGCTCACCAATTACTGGGGCTACAGCACGATCGGGTACTTCGCACCCGAGTCGCGTTACACCGCGAGCGGCGAGGAGGGCCAGCAGGTCGCCGAGTTCAAGCACATGGTCAAGGCGCTGCACGCCGCCGGGCTCGAAGTCATCCTGGACGTGGTCTACAACCACACCGCCGAAGGCAACCACCTCGGACCGACACTGTGCTTCCGAGGCGTGGACAACCGCAGCTACTACAACCTGGTCGCCGAACAGTCCCGCTACTACATGGACTTCACCGGCACCGGTAATACGCTCAACGTCCACCACGCCCAGACGCTCAAGCTGATCGCCGATAGCCTGCGCTACTGGGTGACCGAAATGCACGTGGACGGCTTCCGGTTCGACCTGGCGATCACACTCGCACGCGAGCCGCATGGCTACGACAAGGGGGCGGGCTTCTTCGACATCCTGCATCAGGATCCCGTGCTGTCGCGCGTGAAGTTGATCGCGGAGCCGTGGGACGTAGGTGACTACGGCTACCAGGTTGGCAACTTCCCGACGATCTGGAGCGAGTGGGACGGCAAGTACCGCGACACCGTGCGCCGGTTCTGGCGCGGCACGGAGGGCCAGGTGCCCGAACTCGCGTACCGCCTGACCGGCAGCAGCGACCTGTACCAGCTTGGCGGCCGCGGTCCGCGGGCCAGCGTCAACTTCGTCACCGCCCACGACGGCTTCACCCTGCGCGACCTGGTGAGCTACGACGACAAGCACAACGAGGCGAACGGCGAGGACAACCAGGACGGCGCCAATGACAACGAGTCCTGGAACTGCGGCGCCGAGGGCCCGACTAACGACCCCCAGGTGCTCGAGCTGCGAGCGCGCCAGCAGCGCAACTTCCTGGCCACCCTGCTGCTCTCGGAGGGCGTGCCGATGCTGCTCGGTGGCGACGAGATCGGCCGCACCCAGTTGGGCAACAACAACGCCTACTGCCAGGACAACGAGATCAGCTGGTACGACTGGAACCTGGATGACGAGCGGAGCGAGCGCCAGGCTCTGCTGGCCTTCACGCGCCAGCTGATCGAGCTACGCCAGAAGCACCCGCTCCTGCGCCGCACCGACTTTCTGACCGACCAGCCGGTGCCCGGGCTCGACCTGCCGGAGCTGTCCTGGTTCAAGGTCGATGGCACCGAAGTGGTGGGGCGCGAATGGCAGGATCCACTGGCGCGCTCCGTCGGCATGCGCCTGGTGGGGCTTGACGAGGCGACCGGCGAGCCGACGGCGTTGCTGCTGCTCGCCAATGCCTACCACGAAGAATTGCCATTCGTCCTGCCCGAGGCGGGCGGGGACAGCATGGAATGGGAGGTCCTGCTCGACACGCGCGATGGGCCGCAAACGCCCCAGCCGTACGCCAGCCGCTGCTTCGACATCGGGGACGAGTACCCGCTGGGTGGGCGCTCGCTGGCGCTGCTACGGCGTGTCGCGGGCTCAACCGTTCAGGACCTGGTACCGGACACGGACGCGTACGCGGTGGAGGAGACAGCAGCGCTCAAAGCTGGCGCTCAACGGCCGAACGGGCAACCCGCACCCGGGCCGCGAGCAGCACGTGGTCGATTAAGATGAGTCGGCTGCCGGCCCCCGGCTGGCATGCCTTCTGCGCCAGTTTGTGAAACTGTCGGGCCGCAGTGTAGGGGCTCGTCGCACGTATGCACGCCGTCGCAGCCGGCCCGTCCGGCCGGTCTACAGAGGAGGATTCCATGAAGTTGCTGACCCTACATCGGCAGGCCCCGGTTGCCCCGGACGCGGCTCAATGCCACCTGTGCGACGCGCCGATCGCGGGTACCTTGCAAGACCACCTGCTGGCCGGCCAGCCCGGCACGAGCCGCGTCGACGCCGCCATCTGCCAGCGCTGCGGCGAAGCGCTGCGCCGGCTGGTCGAGACGTTCGGCCCAGAATTGTGCTTCATGATTCAGGAGCACCGTCAGGCGGTGGAGCGTCTGATCGGCGGACCATCCGCTCGCACCGCGATCGCGCGCACCCAGGCCGACCAGCCCGATCAGGCCAATAAGCCACCGCGGACCGAGATCGAGAAGACCCGCCAGCACCTCGCGCAGGAGGCGGAGACGCTGGCGCACACAGAGCGCGCATTACGAGCCGAAGCGGACAAGCTCGCCAAGCTCGAACATACCGACACGGAGCGCTGACTGGCGACGCAGCCGTACCGCCGCCGGACGGCTGCAGACCCAGTTACCTGTCCTGCGCGGGACGATTCAGCAGCAGCCGCTCGATCAACGCGTCCAGCGTGTCGAGGTCGAACGGTTTGGCGATGATTGCGTCGGCGCGCGAGACCGTGCTCGCTCCGCTCGCTGCGCTCGCTGTGCTCGGTCCGCTCGCTTCGCTCGCTTCGCTCGCACGTGAGTGGGCGGCGCTCATGAGGACGACCGGTATGTGCGCGGTGGATGGATCCGCCTTGAGGATGCTGCACAGCTCGAGCCCACCCACGACCGGCATCATGATGTCAGAGAGCACCAGGTCCGGGTGGAGTGAGCTACTCGCCAGGACATGCAGCGCATGACGCCCGTGGTGAGCCTCCAGGACGTGATGCCCTTCCTGCTCGAAGGCGGCGACCAGAAACTGCCGAACTGGTTTCTCGTCGTCGACGACCAGGATCGTGGCCATCAAATACCAGGCTCGATGAGCGCCAGAGACGCGGGGTCTTGTGAAGTAAGTGGCCGGGCCAATCCAGTCAGAAGGCCCTCGGCGCGAGGAGCACGCCCGGCAATTTTGATCCCTACGCCGTCCTCGATCGTGTAGACGCGCAGCGCGCGGTCGAAGTTCGAGAAGCGCATCTTGAGCACGGCAAATACACGATGGAGCTCGCCCACGAGCTCCGCATAACGGAGCAACAGCAGGTTCTCGGCGAACACCAGCAGCGGATTGCCTGTAAACGACAACTCGGGCCCGACGATGGTGGGCACATCGACCGTCATGTAGGTCGTCACGCCCTCGCTGCGCAGGTACGCGGCGAACGACGCGAGGAACATGGCGGCGCGTTCGGGTGACGTCAGCCCGCCCTGCAGCTCGGTGGCTGAATCGATCACCAGTCTGCGTACGTGCCGTGCTTCGATACGTTGGCGAATCCGCCAGGCAGCCAGGTCGGCATCCAGGTCATGCGGCGGAATGATGAGCAGCTCGAGCGTGCCTGCGCGCTCCGCAGCCTCGAGGTCGATGCCAAATGTCCGCGCTTTCGCGCGCAATTGGGCAGGGCTCTCGATGAAGCCTGCGAACAGGCCCGGTTCGCCGCGGCGGGCGCCTTCGGCGAGAAAATGCAGCCCCAGCAGCGTCTTGCCAAGTCCGGGCGTGCCCGCCGCCACTGTGGACGTCGCGACGTTCAGCCCGCCTGAAATCAAGTCGTCGATGTCCGGAATGCCGAAGCCGGCGCGAGCCGGTGTCCACGTGCCCCCATCCGCGGGCACCACGGACTCCAGCCTGGGATAGATCGTCACTCCGTTCGAATCGATCGCGAACGGATGAAGACCTGCCAGTGGCGCCGCACCACGCACCTTCAGCACTTCCAGCGCGCGCCGGTGCCCACCGCCTCGAACGACGCGGTGCAGGGAAAGGATCACGTCGCACACGGACTGCTCGGGATCGCGAATCCGATCCGTAGCATCGCCTTCCACGAGCACGATCAGCGTTGCGCCGAGCATCGCCAGCATCGCCCCAAGCGAATACAGGAACTCCGCCGCGGCCTGGTCGTCGGGCAGGAAGCCCCGGATGCTGCGGAACCCATCCAGGATCACCAGTGACGCGTGCTCCTTCTGGGCGGACTCAAGGACCGCCTGCTTCGCTTGTTCGGCGCCCTCCGCCAACAGGTCCGGAAGACTGCCCATCTGCACCTCGGTGCCGATCGCCTCGACACTGAAGTAGCTCAGCGACCGATTGTGGGCGAGCAGCTTTTCGTGGCTTTCGGAATACCCGGTGAAGTACAGCGCCACTTCGCCACGGCGTGCAGCATGGAAAGCGATCTGTTGACCCAGAATCGTCTTCCCACTCCCGGGCGGGCCGACGACCATGACGATGGTGCCGCGCAGCAAACCGCCGCCAAGCACCAGGTCGAGGTTCGGCACGCCCGTATCGAAGCGTTCGTTTATTCGATGCGCCGGCCCAAGCGTCTCGACGCGGGGCGCGCTTGTATCGAGCGATCCCGGTTCAGGGTTCATCAGGTGCCTGATCCAGCTCCGGCTGGTGGAGCGGTAGCCACACCGCCACGGTCGTACCACGGCCGACGTTGCTGGAGATGTCGATACGCCCACCGTGCTGACGCACGATCTGCTCGACGCTGCTGAGGCCGATCCCCGAGCCAACGACCGTCTCAGGCACGTTGCGGCCGCGACGGAAGCGATCGAAGACATGCGGCAGATCGTCCGGCGCTATGCCGATCCCGTTGTCCTCGACACACATGTCGACTCCGGGCAACCCCTGCTCCGACGACTCGGCAACTGAGAAACGCGGTCGATCGGCACAGGCGACGCGGATCCTGATGAGACCACCGTCGGGGCTGTACTTGATCGCGTTGCTGAGAAGGTTGTCGATCACCCGCATCACGCGCCGTTCATCCCAGGTGCCCAACACCGATTGGTCTCTGGCTTCGATCACGAGGGTGTGCCGGTCTGTCAGGCGTCGATATCGCCCGACGGTTTCGTGCACCACCTCCATGAGGTCGACCTGCGACACGCGGAGAGGGAGTGATGCGCCCTCATCGAGCGTCGCCACCTCCACGAGTTCATCCACCAGCTCGGCGACGCGCAATGCGTTCGTCTCGATCTGCATCAAGGTCTCACGTGCACGTTCTGGCGATACAGCTGCGTCGCGGCGCGTCATCAGACGACGCAGCACCTGAGCGTGTCCTTTGATGACCGAAAGCGGACTCTTGACGTCGTGCGACAGGCTGAACAGCAGTGCGCGCATCTCAGTCTGTGCGCGCTCGGCAAAACGTTGCGCGGACACCTCGTCCGTAACGTCGCGAATAATGCTGAGCATTGCTTTGCGCTCGCCGCCCACGCCGATGAAGATCACGCGAGATTCGACGACCCGCTCGGCGCCGGCCTTGTTCCTGACGGTCGACCGCGGTGTCTCAGGCCGAGTCTGGCTGTTGAACACCTCCTGGTACAGCGCCTGTGCGGCCGGACGCTGCTCAGCTGGAAAGATGATCGCGAAGTTCCTGCCCAACACCTCGTCAGGTGCGTACCCGTACAGCTCGTAATACGCGGGGTTCGCCGCGAGCACGGTTCCCGAGGCGTCCGAAAGCGCCATTGCATCGGGTGTCTGTTCCCATAGCTGTCCCAACCACAGGGCACTGTCCAGGACGCCAGCCTCACACACCGTGGGAGCCATCCTTTCTACGCGCACTCGAAGCGCCCCTTGTGCAAGGTCTCTGCCAGGCTCTAGGGACGCAGGCGAGCCTTCGCGGTGCGAAGTAAGGGCCACTGATGTCGTGGAAGCTTGCGGCCAAGCGCCTTCTCGAACGGACGCCAGCGGGCGCCATCCTCCGGCGTCAGCAAGGTGATCGCTCGACCCGAGCGGCCCATGCGACCCGTGCGCCCCACCCTATGCGTGAACCACTCGGTGGATTCGGGCAATTCATAGTTGATGACCTGGCCTACTTCCGGCACATCGATGCCCCGAGCCGCGACATTGGTCGCCACCAGGATCGGCACTGCACCCGACCGAAAGCTGGCCATGACGCGCTCCCGCGCGTTCTGGCTGAGATTGCCTTGCAAGGCCGCGGCCGGATAGCCGAGCGCCTCCAGGCGCTGCGCCAGCTTTCTTACCCCGTGCTTGGTCCGCCCGAAAACGATGACGCCCTCCTCGCCCCGATCATCGAGCAGGGACTGCAGCGCATCGAGCTTCGCGGACGGCTCGACGTCGTAGATGACGTGCTCGATCTCAGGCGGGGCGGACGTTCCAGCATCAACTTCGACCGTGACCGGGTTGCTCACGTGGCGCGCCGCAATATTCGCCACCCATCCCGGCAGCGTGGCCGAGAACAGCGCCGTCTGCCGGCGTCGTGGCGTATGCCCGAGGATCTGCTCGACGTCGCGCGCGAAGCCGCGATCGAGCATCTCGTCGGCCTCGTCCAGGACGACAAACGAGAGGTGTCCGAGCGAGAGTGTGCCCTGCCGCAGGTGGTCGAGTGTCCGACCAGGCGTGCCGATTACGATCTGAGCGCCGTGGAGCGCGCGCTGCTCCGGTCCGAACGAGCGACCACCGTAGAGCAGCGTGTGACGCAGACGTCGCGTGTTGGCGAACGGTGCGAGCACTGAGCCAACCTGGACTGCCAGTTCGCGCGTGGGGACCAGCACGAGGGCCTGAACTGCGCGAACATGCGGGTCGGCGCGCGCGACCATTGGCAGGACGAAGGCAAGCGTCTTACCTGAGCCTGTTCGAGCCTGGCCGATCAGGTCCTTGCCCTCGAGAAGCTCAGGGATGGTCCTTGCCTGAATGGGCGTCGGCGTGACCAGCCCCTCCCGCTCGAGTGCATCCTGCAGCGCGGGTTGTAAATCAAAGTGGGCGAACGACGTCGCCCGAGCGTGTGTAGGCATGTACAGCGTGTTGTGTCTCCATGCGCCAGCCGCATGCGCGGGCATGACTGAATGGCGTGCGAAATGAGTGGCCGCGCGCCTGTACGGCGTCGGGCGCTCGATCCGGCCGTCGCGCGGCATGGCGGGCAACACCAGGTGCCCGCCAGCTAGACGCGAGTGGCCGGTTTGTCGAGAGTCTTCGGTCAGCGGCTCAGCGCTGAGGTCGTGGACCCCGCGTCATTTTTGGACGACGCAGGCGGCGTCGAGCGGCCGCCTTGGCCTTCTCCCGCTGCAGCTCGGAGTTCGTCTTGAAGTAGCGCTTGCGCTTGTATTCGCGCAGGATGCCGGACTTGTCCATGCTGGTCTTGAAGCGTCTCAGCATCTGGTCGAAGCTCTCACCCTCGCGGGGTTCTACGTGCATCAGCTAACCCCCATCAGGGCAGCTGCGCACGTGCTTCCGCCAATTGCGGGACGAGCCTGGTGTCGGCGCGGCACTCAGTAGCGGTCCCGACCGCCCGAACGGCCGCCATAACCGCCGCGGCTATTGCCGCCGCGCTGCTGGAAGCAATCCGAGCAATAGACCGGTTTGTCAGAGCTCGGCTGGAATGGGACCTGGGCTTCTTTGCCGCAGCTGGAACATGTAGCGCTGAACATCTCGCGCTGTCCCCGCCCTCCCGAGCTGTAGCCGCCGCCGTACGACGACGAGGATCCGTAGCTACCGTAGGATCCACCCTCGCGCTGCGCCTTGCGGGCAGCCCGACAATCGGCGCATCGGGTGGGCTCAGAGAAGCCGCGGCTGGCATAGAAGTCCTGCTCGCCGCTGGTGAATGTAAATGCCTGACCGCAATCGCGGCAGGTCAGCGTGGTATCGGCCGACATTGTGACGGCTCCCTTCGGATTGAGAAAAAACTAGCTCGGCGGACTGGCGATGCCGAGCGGAGATTTGATGAGCCAGTCAACGTGCGGTCGAAAGCGCAACGAAGCGGACGAGTGGCCAGTCCCTTTCAGTGTACAGGCCACGGTCGATTTCGGACCGAGATTGCATTCGTGAGCGGGCGGCTCGCGGCGCGGGCACGTTTCAGACGCCTGGTGGGGGTGTCTCGGCCGCATTGCGCGGCTGTTGCGCGCGCCCGCGAGCGAGGATCGCAAACATCGTTCGACCTTCTAAGGTCGGAGCCCGCTCGACCATGGCGATGTCGGAGACGCCCTCGGCGATGCTCGCAATCTGGGCTCGAGCAACCTCGGGATGTGATGACTCGCGGCCGCGGAAGCGAACCTCGACCTTCACCTTGTGCCCATCTTCGAGGAAACGACGTGCTGCTCGTACACGCACCTGCAGGTCGTGTTCGTCGGTCCTCGGCCTCAGGCGCACCTCCTTGACCTCGGACACGTGCTGATTTTTCTTCGCATCGCGGGCGCGCTTGTCCTGCTCGAAGCGAAACTTGCCCAGGTCGGCAATTCGGCAGACTGGCGGCACCGCGTTGGCCGCGACCTCGATGAGATCCAGGCCCGCCTCTTCGGCGCGTTGCAGGGCTTCCTCGATCGGCATCACGCCGACCTGCTGGCCGTCATCGTCGACAATACGAACCTCGGGAACGCGAATCTGGCGATTCGTTCGCGGACCGGTAGGTACCGGTGGACGTGAATCAAATGGGCGTCGGGGAATTGGACCTGAACCTCCGTGACTCGAGTTGTGTTACTTCTTCTTTGGGCCCTTGTTGGCCATCGGTGGCTTTGGCGTTGCCTTGCTGGTCTTGTTGCCGCCCTTCTTGGACATCGTCTTCGACAGCTCCCTTAGCCTCGCGTTCTACGTCGATTTGCCGTTCGTCGCTGTTCGAGCGGCCTCAGCCGACTCTTCCTGTACTGCCGCCTCGGCCCGATCGGCGGCCGCCGTTGCTTCGGTCTGTCCCACGATCGTGTCGATCACGCCGTAGTCTCTGGCCTCGCTGGCGCTCATCCAGTAGTCACGGTTGATGTCGTGCGCAACTCGCTCGACGGGCTGGCCCGTGTCGGCCGCCATCATCTCTTGCAAGCGTGCATTGATGCGGATGATCTCGCGCGCCTGGACCTCGATGTCCGCGGCGGTGCCTTGAAAACCAGCCGAAGCCTGGTGGATCAAGATGCGCGAATTGGGCAGCGCCGAGCGCTTGCCCCGGGCCCCCCCGCCCAGCAGCACGGCGCCCATGCTCGCGGCCATCCCGATACACGTGGTCGCGACCTGGGGCTGGATGAGGTGCATCGTGTCGTAGATGGCCAGGCCGGCATCGACCTGCCCACCCGGGCTGTTGA
>JAFAPL010000699.1 GCA_019247135.1 Chloroflexota bacterium
ATATTTGTGGATCGCGCCGCGGCCGGCGGTTATCCGGCGCGGGAGATTGACGCGGAAAGGGCGACCCTGCTCCAGGCGAGCGGGCATCATCAGTCGGCGCTGGACCTGCGGCTGCGTCTGGTACGGGATGAGCCTGGAATTCACACTCTTGGCGCGCTGGCGTCGCTGCTGGCGGAAATGGGTGAATGGTCGGCGTCCGACAGCTATTACGTGGCTGCGCTCGAGACCGATACGGGCGTATCGCCTTTCGCGTGCAGCCAGTTGCTGTACGAGTGGGCTGTGTGCGCCCTGCGCCGAGGTGACCTGGAGCGCGCGGAGGAAGTCCTGGCTGACCTCAATCTGATATTGCCACAGCACGTGCGGGGGCGTGCCCTGCGTGCGGAAGTCGCAATCGCCCGCGGAGCCGCCGCGTGAGGCACCACGTCGCAGTCATCGGGGCCGGGTTTGCCGGCATGGCCGTCGTGCGTACTCTGCGCGAAAGCGATGTGGACGTAACCCTCATAGACCGCAACAATCATCATCTTTTTCAGCCGTTTCTTTTCCAGGTCGCTACGGCGATCCTCGAGCCGGCGGAAATCGCAACACCAATCCGTTCGCTGTTGCGTGATATGCCCAATGTGCGCGTGGAAATGGGCGAGGTCACGCGCGTTGACCTGTCCCGCCGGAGCGTGGTCATGGCGGGCGGTCAGGAGTTGGCGTACGACACGCTCGTGGTCGCCAGCGGAGCACAGACGAGCTATTTCGGCCACGAAGCTGACTGGCGACAGCATGCGCTCGGCCTGAAGTCGCTTGCCGATGCGATTGCCGCGCGCAACCAGTTGCTGTCGGCGTTCGAGCGTGCGGAGCTCGCATTCAGTCCAGCGGAACAGGCGCGAGGAATGACCGTGGTCGTCGTCGGAGGCGGCCCCACCGGGGTCGCGATCACCGGCTCCATCAGCGAGCTGGTCCGACGAACGCTGCCCGCGGACTTTCGCAATCTCGATTTCGAACGAGCGCGCATTGTGCTCGTCGAATCTGGCCCAAGGTTGTTACCTGCATTCAGCGAGCAACACTCCGGCTACGCCAGACGCGCCTTGGAGCTGGACGGCGTTGAGGTGCGGGTGGGCGTTCGCGTCACGCACGTCGACGCGGCGGGCGTCATGCTCGGAGGTGAGCGGATACCGGCGGGCACCGTGCTGTGGTGCGCAGGCGTGCGGGGGGCTTCCCTGGCAAAAACACTCGATGCCGATATCCAACCGAACGGAACCGTCGGGGTGGCGGATGACTTGTCGGTGCCGGGTCACCCCGAGTGTTTCGTTGTCGGCGACGCGGCGCACGTGATCGGACCTGACGGCCGGCCGGTCCCAGGCCTCGCTTCCGTCGCGCAGCGCCAGGGCCGCTATGTTGGCAAACTCATCGCCGCCCGAGTGTCTCGGGGTGCCCTACCAGGTCCCTTGCAGGCAGACACACCCAGTAAGCTGGCCACGATTACGCGTCATGTCGGCGTGGCCGAGTATCCGAACCGGTCCATAACCGGCTTTCCCGCATGGCTCATGTGGGGACTACTCCATCTCAGACAGCTCTCCGACGGCCATTCACAGCGCGCCATCGTCGGAGACTGGCTGCGCCTGCTCAGCACGTACCGCCGCAGTTCGCGGTTGATCGTCGACCCAGCTCGATCGCCGATGGCGGCCGGGTCAGGCACGGACGACCTGCGAGTCTGGTCGTTCAGCCCGCCCAAGCGCCAGCCGAACGGAAGCGTCTCCAGTCCGAAAATGGCTGAATAAAGGCAAATCAGCCGGCCACATCAGCGCAAGCGTGCCCGCGTCATGCGTGCCCAGCAAGCAGCAGCAGTCGCAAACAGGAGGGAGGGGTTGCCCCAAGAATGAAGCTTCACTCGGCCCGAAAGGCGCGGCACGGGACACCGTGGATGCAGCTCACACTCGTTCACTGCGGACCGGCGTGCTACCCAGGGCTGGCTCCTTACTTTCGAGGCGTCTCATCCCGCAAGACCCTCTCCAGATTGTCGCCGTCCAGAGTCTCGTATTCCAGGAGCGCGCTCGCAAGTCGATCGACCGCCTCACGGTGTTCGGTGATGATGCTCACCGCCCGAGCATGGGCGTCGTCGAGGAGTCGTCGGACCTCCTGGTCAATCGCCTCGGCGGTCTTCTCGGAGTAGCACGCGTTCAGTTCCTCGTTGCGTCCGAGCGCGATGGTTCCAAGACCCTCGCTCATACCATAGTGCGTGACCATCTTGCGGGCAATCGCGCTGGCCTTCTGGATATCGTTCTCCGCGCCCGTAGAGATGTCGCCGAATACGACCTGCTCGGCAGCGTGCCCACCCAGCGCGGCGGCCAGCATGGCTCGCAACTGGCGTCGAGTCATATAGTGCCGATCCTCCGGCGGCAGTGGTCGCGTATAGCCACCTATGCTGCCGCGCGACATGATGGTGACCTTTTGCACGGGGTCGTGATGTTCGAGATAGCGCATCGCTACGGCGTGGCCGCTCTCGTGATACGCGGTCAGCAGCCGCTCGGTGTGAGACATGAGCCGGCTCTTGCACTCGGGACCGGCGATCACACGATCGATCGCCTCCTCGAGCTCGCACATGCCGATGCTCTCTTTATTGCGTCTGGCCGCGAGGATCGCACCTTCATTGATGAGGTTGGCCAGATCCGCACCGGAGAAACCCGGGGTGGCCTTTGCGAGAGTTGACAACTCGACGCTCCGGTCCAGCGGCTTTCCGCTGGCGTGGACCTCCAGAATGGCCTTTCGTCCATTGATGTCGGGCGCGCGCAGCACCACCTGCCGATCGAAACGGCCGGGTCGCATCAAGGCCGTATCGAGAACGTCGGGACGATTAGTCGCGGCAATGACAATGACGTTGGTCCCTGAGTCGAAACCGTCCATCTCGACCAGGATCTGGTTCAGCGTCTGCTCATGTTCCTGATTACCCCCGCCGCGCCCATCGCCACGCCGCCGCCCGACCGCGTCGATCTCATCCACGAAGACAATGCACGGCGCGCTGGCTCTGGCTTGCGCGAACAGGTCGCGCACACGGCTCGCACCTACGCCGACGAACAACTCCACGAACTCCGAGCCCGAAATGCTGAAAAACGGCACCCCCGCTTCACCAGCCAGCGCCCTGCTCAGCAGGGTTTTACCCGTGCCTGGCGGCCCCACCAGCAAAATGCCTTGCGGAATCCGGGCGCCAAGCGCCGCGAACTTTTGGGGCTGTTTGAGAAACTCGACCACCTCCTGGAGCTCCACAATCGCTTCCTCGACGCCGGCCACGTCCTGAAACCTGATCCCCTTGCCACTCCCCTGGAACCTGCGCGCGCCGCTTTTCGTCAGGCTGAGTGCCTGACCGTTCGCGCCCCGCGCTTGCCGCAGGAACAGCAGCAGTATGGCGCCAAAAAAGATCAGCGGCAGCAGGCTGGGAAGGGCGCTGAGCCAATTGGCCAACGGCGAGGGCTCGTCGACGACGTAGTCGACCTGCGCAAGCTCGTCCGGTGTGACGCCGAAGCTGGCCAACAAGCTGGGGACACTCTCGTTTTGACTTACGTGCAGGTCGACCTGCTGACCATTCAGCGTCTGAGCCGTCGCTCGGCCGTCGTGCAGGTTAATTGCCGAAACATCGCCGTCCTTCACCAGTCGCGCGAGGTCGTTGATCGTGATCACATGCGGTTGCGGTGGCATGGCGCGCAGGATCAGCAGCCCGATGAATCCGCCCACGCAAAACGCAAGGGTGAACATCCCGATCCACAGGAATACTTTCCACATAGTCCAGCTCTACGATCGCGGCCGCTCGCTGACGGTACGCCGTATGCCAGCGTCACCTTCCTGAACGTGAGATGGACGCGCCTCACCCAATTGCGTCTGGACGGCTGCGCTCCACGGATGCGCCAGACGCTGGCGGGCATCCTGCTGCGCTGAGTCAGCTTCAAGCGACAACCCATACGGTCGACGTCGTGGGAGTCGGGAACGGTGCCTTTCCAGGTGCGGCTACATCGCGAGCAGATCGGGTAATTTCCTGCCGCATCCAGGCTTTACGCAACATGTCCGGGATGTGTTCCAGCGCACACGCTTAGTGTGGTCGCATGACCACGGTCAGCACACCCCCTGCGGGTATTCAGGCGGATCTGGAGCTTTCCGCGTACGGTCCAGCCCGCTCCACGGTGCAGAGCGCCCCGCTCGGTGCGGATGAGCTTCGCGACATCGACGCGTACTGGCGCGCCAGCCTCTACCTGTGCCTGGGAATGTTGTATCTGAAGGACAACCCTCTCTTGCGCGAGCCGCTGGCCGCGGAACACACGAAAGCGCGCCTGCTCGGCCACTGGGGGTCCGACGCCGGCCAGTGCTTCACATACTTACACTTCAACCGGCTGATCAAGAAGTACGACCTGAACGCGATCTTCATCTCTGGTCCTGGCCACGGTGCGCCAGCCGTCCTGTCCCAGGCGTATCTCGAAGGGACCTACTCCGAAATCTATCCGGACAAGAGCCAGGACATCGAAGGCATGCGGCACTTGTTCCGGCAATTCAGCTTCCCTGGCGGTATTGGCAGCCACGCCACTCCAGAAACACCTGGCAGCATTCACGAGGGCGGAGAGCTCGGTTACAGCATCTCACACGCTTACGGCACCGTCTTCGATAATCCGGACCTGATCACACTCGTCATGGTCGGCGACGGCGAAGCGGAGACTGGCCCGTTGGCGACCAGCTGGCATAGCAACAAGTTTTTGAACCCGGTACGCGACGGCGCCGTCCTCCCGGTCCTGCATCTCAACGGGTACAAAATCAATAATCCGACAATCCTGGCACGCATCAGCCATGCGGAATTGGACGCACTGTTCACGGGCTACGGCTACACGCCCTACTTCGTCGAGGGCAGTGATCCGGCCTCCATGCACCAGGCCATGGCCGCGACGCTGGAGCACTGTGTCACGGAGATTCGCCGCATTCAAGACGAAGCTCGGCAGAGCGGAGTGGCGTTCCGCCCGAAGTGGCCAATGATCGTGCTGCGCAGTCCGAAAGGCTGGACGGCGCCGAGACAAGTCGACGGCCACTATCTCGAGGGCTTCTGGCGATCGCACCAGATTCCGCTCGCCGACGTCGCCAGGAACGCGGCGCATTTGCAGCTGCTCGAAAGCTGGCT
>JAFAPL010000817.1 GCA_019247135.1 Chloroflexota bacterium
CGATCTTCAGTCCAAGCAGTAGCTGGCCGTCGGGGTTCAGCGGCCACGGGTCCGCGACGCGCAGATACTCCTGCACCGGCAGGCCCCAGATGGCCGCAGCCCCCGCCTGCCCACCGCTGCCGCGCCGTCCGACTTCGAGCCCACGCCGCTCCGCAAATGGGTACCGCGTCGACTCGACGAACGCTTTCACCGCCTGCGGCGACTCGGCGTGACATAGCAGAATGCCGTGGATCCCGGTCGCCAGGACTTGCTGAACCATCCAGGCGTTCGCCCGAAATGTCTGCTCGTCGATCCCGTGGCACGGCAAGGTGACGATGACCGCGGGTGTGCGATGGCCGCTGCGAGTCGGTCCAGCCTCGGCGAGGCCGCGCATGAACGCCAGCAGCTGACTGACGTCGAAGGGCGCATGCTCCATCTCGTAGTTGATGTAGTCGGCCCAGGTGTGCGCAGCGGCGCGGCCGCCCTCATAGCCACGATCCTCGACTGAGGTGTAGTAGATGGGCTGGCCGCTCGCCAGCAGGCCGACACACTTGTTGACGGCGTTGGTCGTGATCGTCACTCGTCCGAGCGTACTCCCCCTTGCCGCGGGTGAGCACGCCCACCGACATCGCACAACGGGCTACCGCGTTTCCTCGGTCAAATTTTCTCCCCTCCCCTCGGTCCCCTCGGAGATCGAGGGGAGGAGCAGGGGGTGGGGAGCCGATTCAGCTTTAGCCCTTGACCGATCCGGCGGTCAGACCTGCGACCATGAAGCGCTGGCCGATCATGTACACGATGATGATGGGCAAGGCGGTGAGCAGTGAAGCTGCCATCAACTCACCCCACGGTTGCACGTCCGCGATCGTCAACTGCCCTAGGCCGACAGGCAGAGTGAACACTTCTGCGCTGCGGAGGAACGTCTGCGCGTACAGATATTCGTTCCACGCCTGAGTGATCGAGAACATCGCAACGGCGAGCAGCGCCGGCCGGACCAGCGGCAGCACGACCATCCAGTACGTCTGGAAGCGATTGCAGCCGTCGATCAGAGCCGCATCCTCGAGCTCTTCAGGGATGGAGCGGTAATAGCCCATCATCAGCCAGATGGCGAACGGCAGCACCACCGTCGGGTACGTCAACATCAACGCGCCATCCGTGTTGATCAGCCTGAGCTGAACGAGCACAGCGTAGAGCGGGATGAACATCAAGGACGGCGGCATCAGGTAAGCAACCAGGACCGCCGTGCTGAGTGGTCCAACGCCCTTCCAGCGCAGCCGCACCAGCGCGTACGCGCCAAGGCTCGCGCAGAACATGGACACGACCATGCTGACCAACGCTACCGTGATGGTGTTTATGTACCAGCGTGCGAACGGCAACTGAGTGAACAGATAGGTGAAGTGTTCGACGCTCCACGGCGCGGGCCAGAACATGCTCTGGATCTGTTGGATCTGTTGCGTGCTCTTGAACGCGGTCACGAAGATGAAATAGAAGGGCAGGATTTCGAAGAGCACGACGATGCCGATCAACACGTAGAGCACGCCGTATCCGAACTGCCGGGACGTGTTGCGGCGCATCGCGGGCGACGCGCCCGGCCGATGCAACTTGCGTGCGAGCCCGCCGAAGAACTCCTCCAAGCCCTCGTTGATGGCCCAGAACGCCGCGACAATGCCGCGGACGAGCATGCGTAGCGGCCACATCACCATCATGAAGCCGCGCCAGACCGGTCCCTCGTCCGCTGATGAATGCGCCAGGTCCTCGCGGCGCATCATGAACCGACCCAGGAAGAGAATCAGGATGAACAGGAACGGCGCGACGGTCATCGCGACGGCGGTGCCTGCGCTGAATCGCTGCGAGGCGACGGCGTACTCGTAGGCCAGGATTGCATACACGCGCGTCGCACCGCCCGGACCACCACCCGTCAGCAGGTACGTCAGGGTGAAGTTGTTGAACGTGAACACGGTCGACAGCAGCACGGCCACGATGATCACGTAACGCAACCCCGGCAAGGTGACGTGCAGAAAACGTCGCCAGGCGTTTGCGCCATCCACCGACGCCGCGTCGTATAGCTCTTTGTCGATCGCCTTCAGGCCAGCCAGGAACAGGATGACAAAGAAGGGAATCCCGGACCACACGTTGACCGCGATCACCGACGGTAGCGCTGTGTTGGGGTCAGCCAGGTACGACGGCCCCTTCGCCAGGATGTGGAACACGTTGACCAGCACGTAGTTCAGCGCGCCGAATAACGGGTCCAGCAGAATGCGCCAGGCGAGTGCCCGCACGACCTCGGGGACGATGTACGGCAGCAACACGATGCCGCCCAGAATCGCGCCCCACCGCGGCAGGTTATGCAGCAGCAGCGCGACCGAGATGCCAATGATGAACTTGAACAGCTCGGAGTAGAAGGTAAACGCGATCGTAGTGGCGATAGCGCGACGGAAGAAGTCGTCGGTCCACAGGTTGGTGTAATTCTGGAACCCGACGAAGTTGCCTACCCGCGTACCGACGACGTTGAAGAAACTGAAGTACAGCGCGCGAAAGAAGGGATAGCCGATCAGACCGAACAGCAGCAGGGCCGTCGGCAGGAAGAAGAGCCACGCGATGGGCCAATCCTGACCGAGATGCCTCTGGCTGGACTTGAACCAGCCTGGACGTGCTGCAATCGGCGGTGCTCCCGCCCGTGCAACGGAATGTTGAGCCGCCATGGCTTGTCCCCGCCTCTCTTGAAGAAAAGCTTACTCGCCCTGCGCGCCGAATTCCTTGAAAGTCTGAACCGCGCGGTTGTGCGCGTCGGCCACGGCCTGGTCGACTGCCTTGCCGCCGAGAATCTCGCCCATCATGTCGGTCCAGAAATTCGAGTTGTCCAGTGCGTCCGTCTGTGGCGACGGTGGGCCCGGGTACGACGTACCCAGGAACCCGCTCGGGTCGTTGAAGATTGCCTTCCAGACCGGAGTGATGTTCTTGGCGTACTGCGCTTCGGTGAGCTCCGTCTCATCCCAGCCCCACTCACGCGCCGGGTAAACATAACCAGTGCTGATGGTGAAGATCTGTTTGAACACGTCGGCACTCTGCAGGTACTGAATGATCTGCCAGGCCGCGTCTTTATTCTTGGCGCCTTTCATGATGAAGAAGCTCATCGGTGCGCCGGCGCCCTGAAGTACGCGCGCGCCCTGGCCGAGGCCCTTGAACTGCTGTAGCAACAGAGTGTCATCCGCGACAGGGTTCTTGTCGTGGACGGATTGCGCGTAGACGGTGCCCGCGTTATTCGTGAACGCAATGGAGTCCGCCAGCCACGCCTCGTTGTTGCTGGGGTCCGTCCATCCGCCGACACCTGGCGGCAGCATGTTGGCGTACTGCGGACCGGTGTAGATGTCCTTCAGGAAGTTCAGCGCGGCGATGGCGTACGTGCGGTACGGCTCGGTGTTGAGCACCACGATCTGGCCGGTCTCGTCGGTGACCTGACCACCCCACTCCATCACGGCGCCGCGCACGGTCGTGTCGCCGTCACCCGAACGGTTGGCGGTCATGCCCCAACCCCAGAA
>JAFAPL010000820.1 GCA_019247135.1 Chloroflexota bacterium
GCCCCACCAGTAGGTATTTCCACCCACACTCTGCACGCCCTCGACGATGATCAGCCAATCCGGATTCACCTCGAGAATCGCGTTGCCGGCCCGCTCTGCTGCCAACCGCCAATCGGTGGCGACATTGTCATCACCCCAGGTTGCGGCACCATGCGGCTCATTGCTCAAATCCGCGCCGATCACGGCCGCACTCCCACGATAATGCCCGGCGAGCATCACCCAGTCCTCAATCCAGCGTTTCTCCGATACGGCAGCCGTGTACCAGAGGTCGCTCTGGCCCTCCGCGGTCGGTCGGTGGCGGTCGAGAATGACGCGGAGTCCGCGTCGCCCGGCGCCCTCGACGACGTAGTCGAGCAGCTGTAGTCCAGTCAACCCTCGCAGTTGAGGGTTAAGACTGAAATTGAGGGTCGACGGTCGCGTGCCCGGCTGGAGCAGCTGGTTGCTGTACGGCAGCCGCACGGTGTTGAACCCCGCCGCGACGATCTGGTCCAGCATATCGTCCACCTTGCGACTGCCGAGTCCGATCGGCGCGAATGCGGACGTCTCGAGGCCGGACCAGTTTACGCCTGTCAGCCGCACTTCTTGTCCGCCGGCATCGACCAGAGTCGCGCCGCTAGTGCGGAGCGGGCCGGTGCCGAGCGGCACCGGTGTTGGTGATGGTGCAGGCGTGGCTGTTGGCGCGGGTGTCGGCTCGACTGTTGGCGTTGCTGTTGGTGCTATGGTCGGCGGCGCGGCCGGTACGGAGGCAGTCTGCGGGATGCAGCCAGCCAGGAGTAAAGCTGCCGCGACGGACGCTATACGACGCAGGTGTGTCATGAACCTGAGATTCCTTGTGACTCTTGGCATGACGACCCGCATCGTGAGCGGTGGTCGCCGCGGTTTGTGCGCTCGGGCCGGCCAGTTCCACCGCACCTCTACTCACGACAGTACTCCGGCTCGCCTCGCGGTGGCCTGACGCGGTCTGCGCATCGCCTGAACTACGACGGAACGAGCACCGTTGCACAAATCCAATACAGCTCACGTCCAGGTTCGCGACGCCGAGGGTCAGTTGGGCGCCATGCGCTGGGCCCTAGCTTTGTACTGAAACCCATTCATGGTGACCTGCTTGCAGCGTCATCTCCGGAGATCAACGTGTCGACAATCCGTATGTTGGGCCGCATGGCGGCGCGCAGCCTGAAATGTTCCCTGCCCGTGGCCGCACTGATCGCGGTGTCTTACGGCGCCGCGTATCCGATGAGTGCTGCACTCGTCGCTGCCGCGCCCGCAATGGAGGCACCGTCTAGCGACAACGCGCGCCCGATGTGCCTCAGTTGGTATACGTGGACGGGGTGCCAGGGTCAGGAGCCATAACGGCGCGCCGGACGGCTGTGCCCCGAAAGCCCATGCACGATGATGTGCATGGGCTTTTTCATGCTCCTGCCGCCACACGGCAGGAGTGCCAGCCAATATTCAGTTCAACCGACCGGGTGGTCAGTGCGCGTTTCGGCATCGGCCCGTAGGCTGCATCTCAGATGTCCGGTTTCCACCACGCGGTTCTTTCGGCCGACGATCAGACACCGTCAGGCTGGTTCATTCGGACCCCCTCCGCGAAACCGTCGCCGTGTATCGTGGTGGCTTCAGCGGACCGAATGGAGGTGCTTCCGTGGCACCTGCGACTCGCCAACGCTGGTTATCACGTGATGGGCATCGAGCTCCGCGCGCACCGGTTCAAAGGCGACCTTCTCAGTGCCCTGGAATTCGTGTCGAGGCGTGCGGAGGTCGACCCGTTTCGAATTGGACTCGTCGGTGTCTCCACCGCGGCAGCGGCAGCATTGGATGTCGCTTCGCAGCATTCGGAAGTGGCCGCTGTGGTTGCCGATAGCACGTGCGCGACGGTGGACCTTCGGGCTGTTCTCGCGATCGGTCGGATTTCGCCGCGACCGGTGCTCATTATCCACGGTGAGCTGGACCGCATCGTTCCGGTACGCCACGCGCGACTCTTGTATCTCGCCGCGCACACGCCTAAAGAACTCTGGATCGTTGCTGGTGGAAGGCACGAACCCGCGCGTGCAATCGGCGCCAGGAGCTACGCGGCCCGGTTACGCCAATTCTTCGATCAGGCGTTGGACGGCCCGAGGGACGGCAGCCCGGCTGCCGCTGAGCGCCTGCCTCGGGAAGCCAGCTGGCTGGGTGCGTCGGCCTTCACGGGCCAACCACCACTCGCCGAGGCCGTCACGGTCGCGGCTGCCTGATCTCGGCCCTATGACGCCGCGGTCAGTCCGCCAGGTGGCGTGGCACCGCCGACGGCCCGATCGCGACGGATGGCCTCATACAAGTCGATAGCCTCGACCTTCGGCTCGAGCTGGAGGG
>JAFAPL010000822.1 GCA_019247135.1 Chloroflexota bacterium
TTCGTAACGGTGCTCGCGTTCAACTTTGTAGGTGATGGCCTGCGACGGGCGCTCGACCCGCGCTTGGCCAACCGTTGAGGCAGGAGGGAGCGTTCAAGGAAATGTCTTCGCGTCGTAGTTTTCTGCGTTTATCAACTCTGGGTGCTATCGGCCTGCTCGCGGCCTGTAGGCCCGCTCCCAGCGCGCCGGCGGCCAGTGGCGCTCCGCCGGCCACGGTCGCGCCGGTGGTTCCCAACCAGGCGACCGCCGCACCTGTCACTACGTCGGCGCCCGCCGCCCTGGCGACCCCGATCGCGGCGACCGGAGGTACGCCGAAGCGCGGTGGCCAGCTCACCATCCTGCAGACCAACGACTTTGTGTCGATGGACCCCATCTATGCGAGTGGCCCAACGGCCGCCGCCTGCTACGACTGGCTGGTCGCGTGGCGGCCAGGCGCCGATGGGCAGTACGCCATCCGACCGCAGCTGGCCAAGGCCTGGGAAGCTTCCGACACGAAGATCGTCTTCCACCTGCGCGACGACGTGAAGTTCCACGACGGCTCGCCAGTCAATGCCGATGCAGTCGTCTGGAATCTGAACCGCATGATCCAGGACCCGAAGAGCTTCGCGCGCAGCTACCTGTCGGCGGTCGACGAGACGACGCCCGCCGTGGCCGTCGACCCGACCACGGTTCAGGTGAACCTTACCCGGCCGAGTTACGCGGTCCTGAGCTCGCTGAGCGATGCGATTCAAAATACCGCGATTGCGTCGAAAAAGGCCATCGACGACAACGGGCCAGATTTTCTCAAGACGACAGCCGTTGGGAGTGGGCCGTTCAAGTTCGTCAGCTTCAATTCTGGCGACAAACTCGTCGTCACGCGCAATGAGATTTACTGGCAACTTGGTGCTGACGGGAAGCCCTTACCGTACGTGGACGGGATCACGTACCGCGTCATTGTTGAGGCGACGACGCAGTTCAACGAGATGCGTGCTGGCACAGCCGACTTTGCCGCGAACGTGCAGGGGCGAAACGTGCCGGCGGCAAAGCAGATCGAGCACGCGACGTACATGGAAGCCAACTTCAATGGCAACAAACGGCAATACTTCTTCAACTCATTGAAACCGCCGTTTCAGGACAATCTTGCACTGCGACAGGCTGTTCATTACGCGGTCGATCGTGACGCGATTGCCAAAGCGGTCGGTGGTGGCTTCGGCTTTCCTCTGCCGTACGAATTCGTGCCAGGCGCGATCGGCTACGACCCGAGCGTGCCGTTTTACGAGTTCAATCTGGACAAGGCGAAACAGCTCATCCAGCAAGTCGGGGTGACGACGCCACTCGACGTGCGCATGACCGTCCACAACCGCGAGCAGGACGTCCAGCAAGCGCAGATGATTCAGCAGATGGAGGACAAGATCGGCATCAAGCTGAATCTCGATGTCGTGGAGCGGGTCGCCTGGGGCGACAAGGTGCGCATCCAGAACGACTTTCAGATGGCCAGTCGACAGTCTGGCGTCATGGTCGACCCGACAGACGATCTACTGGTCACGTGGGCGGAAGGCGGCAACTCGGCGTACCACCGCGCGCACGTGCCAGGGCTGATCGACACATTGCACCAGGCGGACGCGTCCTACGACGCCGCGACCCGCCAACAGCTGTTCGTGCAAGCGCAAAAGCTGATGTACGACTCGGCCTGGTTTGGCTACATCTGGTTCGAGCCGGGCAATTTTCTGGTCCACACCCGCGTTCAGGGATTTCCCGGCACGTGGGGTTCTCTGCGCGAAAGCGAATGGTGGATCAACGCCGCGTAAACGGCGACACGAAAGGAGAAACTGTGCGTATTACGGCGATTACGACGGATGAGTTTCGGTGGCCACGGCACACGCCCATCCGCAACGGCAAGCACACCTACACGCATTCCGGCCTCGGCATCGTCAACATCGAAACGGATGAGGGCATCACGGGCATCGGGCTCGGTGGTACGGGTCTGATCGGCCAGGCGACCATTGAGACGCTGAAACGCGAGCTCATCGGAGAAGACCCGATCGACGTCGAACGCCTCTGGCACAAGATGTGGGTGCCCAAGATCATGGGTCGGCGCGGGTTGACCACGCGCGCGATCAGCGCGATCGACATCGGGCTCTGGGACATTCGTGCGAAAGTCGCGGGCCTGCCCCTGTACAAGCTGCTCGGCGGCTTCCGCGATCGCATGCCGACGTACATCGCGGGCGGCTACTACGAAGAAGGCAAAGGCCTGCGCGAGCTGCAGCAGGAGATGGAGACGAACGTCACCATGGGCGCTCGTGCCATCAAGATGAAGGTCGGCGGCGTGCCGATGCGTGAGGACGTGGAGCGCGTCAAGGCCGTCCGCGAGGCCATCGGGCCGGATGTCAAGCTGCTGGTGGATGCCAACTGCGCGTACCGCTTCTACGAAGCTATCCAGTTCGCGAAGCGCATCGAAGACTACGACATCTTCTGGTTCGAAGAGCCGGTCGCGCCGGATGACTACGAAGGCATGCGCAAGCTGGCCGAAGCAACCACCATCCCGATCGCGACGGGTGAGAACGAGTACACGCGCTACGGCTTCCGCGATCTGATCGAGCACAACTCGGCGGCCATCCTGAACGCCGACGCGAAGGTGCTCGGTGGTGTGACCGAGTGGATGAAGGTGGCCGCGCTCGCGCAGGCGCACGATCTGGATGTGGCGCCACACGGGTCGCAGGACATCCACATTCACCTGGTCTCGGCCATCTCGAACGGCCTGATCCTCGAGTTCTATCGCGACTCAGTGGATCCGATGTGGGGCAAGATGTACCACCACACGTTGCGCGTCAACGCGGATGGGACGGTCTCGCCACCGAACGTCCCGGGCCACGGCGCGGAACCGAACTACGAAGCCCTCGAGCAACACCGCGTGGCGAAGGATCACATCGCGGTCGGCGTTTAACTTTTGATCAAGGCCTTCGGCACGTCATGAGGCCAGTCCGAGCCAGTCCGAAGCCGCACCGGACAACAGCACTCGAGTAGCCTCGACGTACGTGCCGCAGACTGTCAGCGTCAACGGGCGCGAGTACCGTGTGCCGAAGCAGCCGACGGTCGTATTTACGATCGACGGCTGCGAGCCGGCCTACCTCGACGATGCGCTCGCACGCGGCCGCATGCCGCGCCTGGAGCGAATGCTCGCCAGGGGCGGCGCCTATCACCTCGGCCGCGCGCACATGCCGACGCTGACCAACCCGAACAACATGAGCATCGTCACCGGCGTGCCGCCGAGCGTTCACGGCATTCCAGGCAATCACTGCCTTGTGCCCGGCCACGCTGAGCCTGTCCAGCTCGTCGAGCCCTCGTTTCTGCGCGCGCAGACCATCCATGCCGCCCTGAAACAGCAAGGCTGCAACGTGCTGTGCGTCACCGCCAAGGACAAGCTGCGCCGGCTCCTTGGCTCAGGCGACGTGCCGTCGGTCAGCGCCGAGAAGGCTGGCGACCTGGGCATCGAGGATCTCGTCGGGCGGCCGGCGCCGTCCATCTACGACTGGGACCTCAGTCACTACGCGATGCAAATCGGCCTGGCGGCGCATCGGCGCGGCCAAGCACCCATCGACCTGCTGTATGTGTCGTTGACGGATTTCGTCCAGCACAAACAACCGCCCGGCGGCGAGCTTGCGGACTGTTTCTACTCCCGCTTCGACGAGCTCCTGGGCGACTACCTGGACGAAGGCTTCCTCGTCGGGATCACGGCCGACCACGGCATGCATGCCAAACAGCAGCCTGACGGGTCGCCCCGTGTGCACTATCTCGAAGATCTTCTCAACGCCGTTGGCGTGCGCGACTCTGAGGTGGTGCTCCCGATCACGGATCCGTACGTGCTGCATCACGGAGCACTGGGTTCATTCGCATGGATCTATTGCGCTGAGGCCGACGTTGAACGGGCGCGCGAGATGCTTGCGGCGCTCGATGGGGTCGAGGAGGTGTACACGCGCGTTGAGGCGGCCGTCATCTACGAGCACCCTGCCGATCGCATCGGCGATCTGTCAGTGGCCTCGGACGCGCGCACTGCCCTCGGGCTTTCGCTGAGCAAACACGACCTGTCGCTCGTCGCAACCGGACTGCG
>JAFAPL010000837.1 GCA_019247135.1 Chloroflexota bacterium
ACCCATGTCCGAGCCTGCCGCTTCCCGAAATTGAATCGAGTGGCCGGGCGTATCGATCTGATCCGTGATCGCCAGTCGCGCCTCGATGCCCGGCACTCGACGCGACACGTTGCCGAAATCGGTCGAACCACGCCCACTGCGTCGACGCGTGGTGTTCACGTTCAGCCCGAGCTGCTGCAGGTTCGACGTCATCAGTTCCATCAGGACCGCGTTGGGCATCGTGTTCTCGTAGCCAGGCATGTATTCCTTCCACTCGAGTCGACAGCCCGTCGCTTTGGCGGCGCCTTCGGCGCAAGCCACGACCCGCTCCACGACCTGCGTCAGGTACTCGGAATCGTCGGCGCGCGTGCGATAGCGAATCGCGGCGTAGTCGGGAATGATGTTGGCTGCCGCGCCCCCACTCAGGATGATGCCGTGGATGCGCACGTCCGACCGCACCTGCTGCCGCAGCATGCTGATCGCGTTGTAGAAGAGGACGACCGCGTCGAGTGCGTTGATGCCCTCCTCGGGCGCGCCGGCCGCGTGCGCAGCTTTGCCATGAAAATAGAATTCGAAGCCGCGCGCGGCGAGCGAGCGATCGAGAGTAACGGCCGTCTCGGTGCCAGGGTGAAACATGATTGCGGCGTCGACGTCGTTGAACACGCCGGCATTGACCATATGCACTTTGCCGCCGGAGTTCGGCGCGGCGCTTTCCTCCGCGGGAGTGCCGAGCACCCAGATCGATCCAGGCAAGTCAGCTCCAACCTCGGCGAGGCCGAGGCCGGCGCCGATGGCGGAGGTGCCGATTAGGTTGTGCCCGCAGCCGTGACCCAGACCAGGTAGTGCGTCGTACTCGGCCAGGATGGCGATGCGCGGTCGCTCCTGGCGGCGAGCTGTCTGCAGCTCGGCCTTGAACGCGGTTGCCATGCCGGCGGTTCCCATCTCGACGGGGATGCCCGACGCTTCGAGCATGCCCACCAGGCGCTTCGACGACTCGACTTCCTGATGCCCGATCTCGGGGTGGGCGTGAATCCAGTCGGCGGTCGCGATGAGCTCGCTGGCACGCCGGTCGATCGCCTCGCATGCCCGCTGCTTCAACTGCTGCACGTTGTTTGGCATTAGGTGTATTGAATCGGCCAGGCGCGGATTCTGTCGACGGAGCCTGTGCACAGGTAGTATTTGCGCCGTATGGCATTGACGCCGGGCGGCGGGCGATCACCCACCACGCAGCCGCCACCAGCGTCGTCGAACGGTCCGACGCGTCCGCCCCGCGACGTACGCAAGCCGCCACCGCCGACCCCTCAGGCAGCCGCAACGAGCGTCGTCCGCTGGGGCGTGCTCGTCGGCGGTCTCATCATCATTACCGACCTGGCAACGCGGGCGTTCGATCAGCGCGTCAACAACCCGGACATTCAGTTCTGGATCGACATCTTCGACTGGGTGATCAACATTGTGTTGTTCTCGTTCCTGGGCGCGATCGTCCTGCGTGAGACGAGGATGGTTTACCTTGGAGCGCTCGCGGGCATGCTGGCTGGTCTCCTGGATGGCCTGATCGTCGCTGCCACGGTCAGCATGGCGCCGATGACGGGTGACGCCCCACCCGAGGACAACATTTTGCGTAATGTGGCGGTAGGGACGTTATTCGCCGCCGTGAGTGCGTTGATCTACCGTCTGCTCCTGCGCTGGCGCGGGTCACCGCCTCGTTGACTCAGCATCGTGATACGACGCATGGATGGTGCTCGTTGAGGCTGCGCTTCGAAGAACGTGAGCTCGAGTTGCTGCGTGGCTCGGAACAGCTACGCGGGGCGCGACTTGCCCAGAATGGCCGACCGGACGGGCTGCGCACGGCGCTGACTCTTGCGAAGGCGGGAAACAAGCTGCGGCGCGCGTCGGCAGGGGCGTTGATCAGCCTCGACGAGAACGAGTTGGATCTGCTGCTCGAGGCTGTTCGGCTCGCGGTCGATGAGGTGCCGTGGGCGACCAATCCCGCGGCCGAAGCCGACCCCGCCAGGCGCGACAGCGTGTTTGCGGCGTTTCCCGAGCTTGTCGAAAAGGGCCTGTGGCGAGGGTTCGCAGTCACGCGTGACCTGCAGGCCGTGGCCGAGCGACTCCGCCTTGCACTGCATCCACACTCCTGAGTCTGCGGCCTGAAGGCTCCCAAGTGGCCGTGAGGCCGCGCCGTGGGCCCACCACCCCCACCCGCCGCCCGAGCCCAGCCTAAGCAGAAAGCGTCATACAGGGCGTCACGCGGAGCGTCACGTGGCGACCGATTCAGGACGTGCAGTGGCACTCGCGCAGGTGCGCCAGGGCGCGGCTGAGCTTCGAGCCTTTCGATTCAGTGACGTCTCCGAGCTGCGAGATCGCATCCCTCGCAGCGTCGAGGGCGGACTCGTCGCCGCGCTTCAGCTCGACTTCGATTTCGTGCTCCGCGATCTTGTGGCCGATCAGCTGGACCTGATCCAGCGCCAGCTCAGCGGACCAGCCGCGATCGGCGGCTTCGAGGTTGAGGATGCGGCGGTGGGTTTCCGTTTCGAGCAGCGGCTTCGCCATAGGCAGGCCGCCGACCGCGAGCGCATCGGCTACCTGCTCCGCGAGAACCGGTGCGCCACGCGTCCGCGCAGCGTCGCGCAACGCATCCAGCGCCAGCGCGGGCGGCATGTCCGCGTCAAGCTCGAGCTCGATCTCAGGCCGTGAGACGACACCGCGGACGACGCCACCCTCGCCTTTGATCGTCCACGTTGCGAGCCGCCTGCCGGTAACGACGCGGCGGCGAAAGCCGACGTGCGCCTGC
>JAFAPL010000731.1 GCA_019247135.1 Chloroflexota bacterium
GATACAGATCATCAACCAGGCAATAGACTGTTACGAGGAAGGTGTCCACATCGGTGGCCACCGGGGGTTTTGGACTACACGCCCTCCCGGTAGTACGCCATGCGGGCACCTTCCCGGTAGTCCCCTATTTCTGCATCACGCGTCTGGCCAGGGAGAGGGGGTGAGGGTTGACCCCCTAATGCCGCACTCTCCGCGCGCGCTCGTAGCTAGAGGCCCATCGTGCGCTTCAGGAGGCGGACGACCCGCGGGAGGAGGGCGGCGGTCTTCGGCTCTGGATCATTGGCCGGCAGAATGCGCCCGCCACCCGCCATGGGCGCTTCGAGATCTTCCGCGACCACCCACGCGGGAAAGCGCGCGTCGACCGTATAGTTGCCCGCGATAGCACGCCACTTCACGTGGACGGTGCCGTCACTCCAGCGGCCAAGGATGAGACACGGCGTCCCCGGCCTGGCGTGCCACGCCGTCGCCTGGGCGCCGTGAATGGTGCTGATCATGGTCTCACCGTCGACGTACGCGACGAACCGGGCCGGCAGCTCGGGTCGCTCGCGCGCGTGTTCGTCCAGGTTGATGCTCGAATACGTCGCGTTTCGATCGCCGAAGTTCGGGTCGTACTGAAAGTGCGGTGCGCTTTGAGGTGAGGGAGATGCGGACGCCATCGATTTGCGGGCGGACAGTCTAGCCGAGATATTGGTCACCAACGATTTGCCACTCGCCCAGATGACTATCGCAAATCTGCACGAGCGCGCCGCCGCGATTCAGACTGACACCCTTCAAGCGCCCGGGCGCGAGCTCCAGGACGTGCTGCGCGCCCGCGGCATCTTCGCTCCACACCGCAGCGTTGCCCGAGCGCAGATCGACTTCGACACGCTGCACCTCGCCCTGCGCGACCGTGGAACGCACGACTGCCTCGGGCGGATCGGCCACGAGTGTGGTGTCTGGCGCTCCCCGGCGCGGGTCGTACGCATACGAGCCGCTCTCTGCGCAGCGCCAGCCAGCTACGGGGCCGAGATCGGCGATCGCTGTACCGAGTGCGTCGTACGGAGGCACCTGCAGGCCGGCGACGATCCCGAGCACGAGCGTGAGACAAACGACCGCGATCGCCGCCGGCGTCCTCACGTCAAAAATGCCACGCACCGACCATTGCCCGGACAGCCGCGATGGCACAACGATTGCGCTTTACGTTCGCATGCTGCGTTTTCTGTTTGGAGTCGCTATTGGCGCCCTCGGGTACTGGGCCTACGAGAACGGCATGTTGCCGTTCGAGCCACGCCAGGTCTTCGATCAGATCAAGCAGGGCGGAGGCTCCCAGATCGTCCGCCCGACTCCTGAGGAAATCTCGGGTCGGCCAGCCGCGCCGATCCCATCCTAGTCGCCTGAATCTACCTGGACGGGCGTTCAGAACCAGTGGGCCTTGTCCACCACGTTGCGGAGCGGTTCGCCCCGCACAAACCGGCGCGCGTTGTCGACAACGATCTCCTCGCGCCGGTCGTCCAGGAACGGACCGAAGCCTGCCGTGTGGGGTGTGATCAGCACGTTCGGCGCATCCCACAGCGGGTGATCGCTGGGTAGCGGCTCCTCTTCGAACACGTCGAGGGCCGCGCCCGCGATGCGGCCTTGCCGCAGCGCATCGACCAGGTCGTGAAGGCGCGTCGTCATCCCACGGCCGATGTTGATGAAAAAGGCGGTTGGCTTCATCAGCGCGAAGCGCTGCGCATTGAAGAGGCCCTCGGTCTCGGGCGTGTGCGGAATCGTGAGGATGACGAAATCGGCTTGCGGTAGCAGGCGGTCGAGTTCTTCTGGCTTGTGTAGCTCGGCCATGCCCGCGGGCGGCTGACTCTGACGCGCGTCCGTGCCGATCACCCGCATCCCGAAGGCGGCACACAGGCGCGCCGCTTCGCCGCCAATGCCGCCTACGCCGACGATCAACGCGGTCGAGCCAGGCAGATGCACCACGCCCGTGTCGAGCGGCTCTGGCCTGTATTCGTGCCGCAGCTGGCGTGGGATGTAATAGTGCAGTCCGCGCGCGAATGCGAGCACGAAGGCCATGATGTGGGCCGCGATGTGCTCGTTGAAGATGCCGCGGAAGTTGGTCACCTGCACGGGATGGCTAACCAGCTCCGGCGAGTAGTAGCCAGCCGGCGGAGCGATGGCGGGTGCCTGCAGCCACTTCAGCTTCGACGCCTCTTTCACGACCTCCGGTGGGAGGGTGCCGAACGCGGCGTCAGCATCGCGCATCTGAGCGCGCGCTTCAGCTTCGTCGTTCGGCACGACGACGTCGAGCTCGGGCACGGCCTGTTTGACCGCGGCCGCCCACGCGCGTGTCGTCTCGCGCTGTGGCGGGTAGAACACCATCTTGGCCATTGGCCAAGAGCATACCCTTCACCAACGTTCGGGATTCAGGCGGGCATGGCTGTTCTGACCCGCGCCGGTGGTCTGAGTCGTGCACCAATGCGTGCATGCCCATCGAGGATGATTTGCCGAGCACGTTGCAGCGCTCGGACAAGCGCGCGCAGGAGATCTTCATCAAGACCCACGAGAGCGCGGTGAAGACGTACGGTGAAGGCGAGCGAGCCCACCGTACTGCCTTCGCGGCGCTCAAGCACGAGTACCGCAAATCGGGTGACCGCTGGGTACCCAAAGGGCACCGGGGTCCGTCTGATCCGCAAGCGGCTGGTAATCGGAATACGCATCGGCGGACCGCGGGTGGGTACGACGTCGGGCCGAAGGCGACGGTGAAAGAGCTGCGGGACGAAGCACGGGAGCTGAAAATTCCGGGGCGCTCCAGAATGGACAAGCAGCAGCTCAAGGAGGCGATCATGGACAAAGCAGGGAGACGCGTCTGAGCCAGACGCTTACTGGCGCCGAACGCTGGACGGACATCGACCCGCGGCGGCTGCGCGAGCCGGCGGCGCTGATCGTCAATCCACATGCGGGCCAAAAGCTCGGCCTCGAGACGAACCGCTGGGGACCAGCCGAGGTCCAGGCCGCGCTCCAGGCCGAAGGCATTCGATTCGATGCTCGCCCGACCAGGTACCCGGGCCACGCGACGGAGCTCGCTCGGCAGGCCGTCACCGAAGGCCGGCAACTGGTGATCGCGGCCGGCGGCGACGGCACGGTCAACGAAGTCGCCCGCGGGCTGGCGAATTCGAACACCGCCCTGGGGCTGATGCCGCTCGGGAGCATCATGAACATGGCGCGGACGCTGTGGGTCCCGCGCGACCCGCGGCTCGCCGCGCGCACGATGGCCGAGGGCAAGGTCCTGGCGATGGACATGGGTCGGGTTGGGGACCGGTTCTTCCTCGAAGCCGCGGGCGTCGGGCTCGACGCCGGGTTGTTCGGCTACTTCGATCGACTGGACCGTGGCGCGTCGCGCATCGCCACCGTGAGGGGGATGTTCCGCTTCCTGCGGCACCTCGGGTCGCCGCGAGTCGTGGTCGACCACGATGGAGGGCGCATCAACACGCACGCGCCGATGGTCAGCGTCGCCAATGGACCCTACGTGGGCGCCGCGTACGCGATTGCGCCGAACGCGCGTATCGACGATGGCCTGCTCGAAGTGGTGGTCTTCAGAAGGACGAGCATCCCGCGTGTACTGGCCCACCTGGTGCTGATCGCCGGCGGTCGGCCGCTGCCACCCCCGGAACATGCGGCGACATTGCGGGCGACGCGTTTACGCGTAAGCCGACGGCGTGGGCGGCCGCTGCCCGTGCACCTGGACGGCGAACCGGTCGGCGTGACACCCGTGGAGTTCAACGTTGCGCCGGCGGCCCTGCGCGTCATCACCGGTCCTCCTGAGGAAACCGGCATTCGCGCTTGGGAGGTGGTTGGGCCGGTCAACAAGGTTGATTGATCGGCTGGCTCGCGGCTTCGAGCTGCGGGCTGCGCCGCACCATGCCCTACGCCAGGCGCGGGCCTGGGTCCATGCCGAGCAACACTCGACCGGCGAGTGCGTACCACTCGGGCGCGACGCTCGCGGCCTGGCCAACCACCTGCAGGTCGCGCCACGTGCGCGCCAGCTGATGCATGCGCTGGTTCGACGTCGTGCCACCTGCGCGGTAGACGAGGTCCATTGCCTGCCTGGCCGCGTCGACGGCATAGCTCGCCGCTATCCGAGACCGCGCGAGCTGTTCCTGCCCGACGGGCACGCCAGCTTCCACCGTTTCCCAGATGTCGCGCAACACCTGCCGACGCAGCGCCTGACCCGCGCTGAGAATCGCCTCCGCCCGGGCGACGGAGTCCTGTACCAGCGGCTGTTCGCGCAGGAGTCCGCTTCGACCGCGCGGCACTTTGGCCCCCGCCAGCTCGGCCAGGGCGTCGATACCCGAGCGCGCGATGCCCGTGGCGATCGAGCTGTGGTGCGGGCCGATGAGCGTGTGCACGGGCATGGAGTACAGCGTGCCCGGCCAGCGCGACCATTGATTGGTCAGCAGACGACCGCGTTCGGCGATGGTCCGACGATCAGGAACGAACTGATCGACCACGCTCCAGTCGTGGCTACCGGTGCCGCGCATGCCGGTCATGTCCCATGTCTCGATCACCGTCGTCTCAGTTGATGGAACGAAGAAGCGGATGATCTGCTCGGGGCCCGCATCGAAGTTGGCCAGCATCCACTGGCTTTCGCGGCAGCCACTGCCGAAGCGCCAGCGGCCCGTCACTTTGTAGCCGCCTTCAACACGGCTGGCCGTGCCGCCGCCGGCGACTGCTGTTCCGGCGATGATCACGTCAGGCCCATTGGCGGAGCTCTTTAAAATGTCGTCGACGCCGGCGTCCGGCAGGCTGAGGGCGATCACCTGCTGGACGGCGTTGTTGGCGAGGTTCCAGCCGGTCGACGCATCGGCTTCGGCCATCAGCTCGACGGCACGCAGGAACGTCAGGAGATCAACCTGCAGTCCGCCGAGCTTTGACGGCACCAGCATGCGATAGAACCCGGCGCTCTTGAGCTCCTGGACGAGCGCCTGGGGTATCCGCTGTTCAGCCTCGATCTCGTCCTGGAACGAGCGGACCGTCGGCTTGAGCTCGACGGCACGTTGCAGCAGCGCGGCGCCAACCGAGGTGTCCGCGCGCGCCGCGAGCTCGGTCATCCTTCATAGGGTACCGGCCAGCGGCGCACCGCTTGCGTGCTGGTCGGCAGTTACCCGCCGCGCGCGCAGCGCCGGCGACAGGACCACGGCGATGACGGCCAGCCCGGCCGCGGTCCAGTACAGCCCGCTCACGCCGGCCAACTGAAGCGCGAGCCCGAGGATCCAGCTGCCCACCCCGATGCCGAGGTCGAAGGCAACGTAAAATGCGGCACTTGCACGGCCTGGCGCCTCGGGGAGCAGCGCGGCGTGACGAGCGATCAGCGCTGGATGGAAGAGTCCGCCGCTGATCGCGACGCCCGCTGCGCCAACGAGCAACGGCGGCACCGACTCGCCGATCGCCAGCAGGACTTGCGCAAGCAGCATGATGAGCGCCGCGACGAGGACCACTCGGCTCACGTCCAGTCGATCGAGTAGCGGCCCGCCGAAAAGCCGGGTGGCGATGATCGCGGCGCCGTAGACGGTGTACAGCACACCCGCCGAGATGGCGCGCCGCTCCGCGAGAATTGGAGCGAACTGAAAGAACGCGGCGAAGCCAGCCCCCAGCAGCGCGGTCGCGAGCATCGGCAGCCACAGGCGGCGCGGAATTGTCCATTGCTGCTGTGCGACGGCGCCGGCCACCTGGCCGCCCGACGGCACCAGGATCAGGGCGATGCCGCCGCCGAGCGCCGCAAAGGCCGCCGACATGAAAAAACCCCACTGCAACGACGCGATCTCCAGAACCGCGGAAGCAGCTGCTGGCGTGAGCGAGATCGCCAGATTCGCGGCTGCCCCAAACACCGCCAGGCGTCGAGCGCGCTCGGCCTCGGCGACCAGCGACACGACGAGCGCCGTGCCGGCCGTGGTGAACGCGACGTAGCCGCCGGCCTGCAGCATACGCAGTGCGAACAGAACGGCCAGGTTCGTCGAAAAACCAACGCCCAGCGCGCCGATCGCCAGTGACGCGGCGCCCGCCAGCATCACACGGCGTGGTCCGAGCCGGTCGCTGGCGACGCCCGCGATCGGGCGACCGATGAGCGAGGCGACCCCGAATGCGCCCAGCACGAAGCCAACCTGCCAGTCGGCCAGGCTTATCGCGGTCAGGTAGCGCGGCAACGGCACCAGTAGCGCGTAAAACCCGACGAAGAAGGCGAGCGTCGCCGCAAACGTGAACCAATACACGTGCGCCGTCGTCCGCGTCACGCTCATGTCTTCGCCCGAGCTGTGCTGGACCACTGCGCCCCTGTCGTCGCGCGCGAAACTGTGAAGTTGTCAAGTTCGTTGATCG
>JAFAPL010000856.1 GCA_019247135.1 Chloroflexota bacterium
GCCTCATGTTCCACTTCTCCGTGCGCGACGCGCTGGACCAGCTCGTGCGCGCGGGGCGCGATTGGGAAGAGGAGTACACCAGCCAGCCAATGCGACGACGCCGCGTCGCGCTCGAGACTGACACCTCCAGCACCGACCCGCGGGAAACAACCGGAGCGTCATCTCAGCAGAGTTGAGGGACAAAACCGCGTGAGACGCATTCTGCGTCGCGCGAGGCGTGGGTGGCAGGTGTTCGTCGTCGTCCTGCGCTGGTTTGTCATCCCCGCGCTGCCTCTGCGCCGGCCTGACCCGCGCACGCGGGCAGAGCGAACGCGCGGAGCGCTGGAAGAGCTGGGCGGAGCATGGATCAAGCTCGGACAGATGCTGGCCATGCGCTTCGACTTGCTGCCGCCTGCGTACTGCGAGGAGCTGCTCAAGCTCCTGAACGCGGTACAGCCGTTTGCGTACGCCGACGTGCGTCAGATCGTGCGGCAGGAGCTGGGGCGCTATCCGGAAGACCTGTTCCGGTCCTTCGACGACATGCCCTTCGCATCAGCCTCGATCGGTCAGGTCCATCGCGCGATCTTGCGGACCGGCGAGCACGTCGCCGTCAAAGTCCAGCGCCCACGCATTCGCGAGATCATGCGCGCCGACATCGAGCTGATGTACAGCGTCACGACGTTGCTGGACTGGACACGTTTCTTCGGTGCGACGCGAAGCCGAGTGCTGATCGACGAGTTCGCACGCTGGACAGCGGACGAGCTGGATTATCTGCTCGAGGCTCGGCAATCGACTCTGCTGTACGAGAACGCCCAGAACGAACCGCTGGAGCACGTCGCGCGCGTGTATCGCGCCTACACCACGTCTCGCGTGCTCACCACCGAGCTGATCGAAGGCATTCCGTTGCTCGAGATCGTGCGCGCGGTGCGGGCGCGGGACGCAGCCTACCTGGAGCGTCTGCGCGCGTGTGGCTACAACCTGGAGCAGATCGTCCGACACCTGGATTGGAACATGCTCAACCAGGTCTACGTCTTCGGCTGCTTTCACGCCGACCTGCATCCAGCAAACCTCTATGTCCTGCCCGGGAATGCGATCGGCTATGTCGACTTCGGCATGGTCGGGCGCCTGTCGGAGAGCGTGCGCGAGTCGTTGATCCGCTATAGCTGGCAGCTGTTCCAGTACAACGTGGAGTCCGCGGTGAACGAGCTCATGCACTGGCTCGCGCCGACGCCCGCCACCGACCAGGCGGCAGCTCGGCTGCAGCTCGTGCGGGTGCACGAAGGGTTTCTCTACGCACTCGGCAGTGAAGGTGAACTTGCGAGCGCCGGGTTGCCCGACACGTTTCAACCGGACGCTCGGAATCCATACACCACGCTGGCTGTGGAAATCATGGACACCGTGCGCCGCAACGAGCTGATTCTCGCATCCGACATTATGAGCTTCTTACGCATGCTGGTCATGCTGGGCACGCTGCGGCACCAGCTGGCCACTGATTACGACCTGCCTGCCGTCGCGCGGCGCTTTTTCGGCCAGCTGCTCCGGCAGCAGGCTGAGTCCTGGCTCGACCCTCGCATGGTCCTCGGTCGCACGTACGAGATGAGCGTGCAGGTGAAACGCGCCTTCGCGTTCGTCGAATTTCTCGAGGCGCAGCAGCCACTGTTGGTCTCGCTCACCGGCTCGTACTTTGGGCTGCAGAACCGGCTGGGCAACCTCAAACGGCGAGTGATTGGTCTCGGGATCTCGGTCCTGGTGATCGGAGCGGGCCTGTATTTGACACTCGTGGATCCGAGTGAGGTTCGGTCGATTGTTCCAGCGGGATTGCCATTCGAGTGGGTGCATTTCCTGCTGCTTGGACTGCTGGTGCTGCTGATCCTGGCACTCGTGCATCACGTTCGCCAGTTGATCTGACGCAACGGGCAGCACGCTGGCGCTGAGCGGCGTGCCGCAGGTAGCCGTAGTTTCGCCCATCTACGACACCCAATCAGCCGCAGTCTCGCTCGCCAAATAAGGTCCAAACTGAGGAAGGCTCGGCCAGGCGGGAAGGCAATCACTAGCGAACCGAGACCTGAGAACGACTACTCGCGCTGGGTCCGGGTGTAATCGGCGTTTCTGATTAAGCGAGCGTCGCAATCAAGCCGATGAAGCCATGGTCTCAGGCGATGCCCTAGGCGCACGGTGCAGCATCTGGTCACCCTCATACTTGCGGTACTCGGCGAACTGATCCGGGACATCAGCGCCGTGGGCGACGTGCGGCCGCGACCCCAGCACTCACCGCGAGCGCAGCGAGCACCGCGAGGGCCTGGAGTTCTGACGTGCGGCTGACTCGTGCTGAGCTCGCCGCGCGTGCGCGGCGCGTGTGTACGGTCGTCGGCGTAGTCGGCCTTGTCGCTGCTCTGGTGGTCGGCGCGGCCGTGACCGTCTCTGGTGCACCCGCCGCTGCCGGGCCGCCGACGCTCTACAAGTTCCTCGGTTACGCCAACCGGTCGGACGGATTCAACTCCGAGTTCCGCGCTGACTTCATCCTGCGTGTCAACAGCGGCGAATCACCGACAGCGATGGCGTACACCTTCGGGCTGGGCCACTCGACACCTGACGAGGGCGTCACGATTCCCGCGTTGACGACGCAGAACTACCTGGCGGGGATCGACCAGCAATTCACAATCGAGAAGCGAATCACGAACGGGCCGTTCGACTACCTGGTGATCGCGTTGCACGGGGACGCCTACTGGGACGGGATCTCGTGCGCCCAGCAGAACGGCCTGGCCGGCCTCGACGTGCCGATGATCGTTCAAGTGACGACCGCTTCGGGAACGGTGCAATTCAATACCCCGCAGCCGATTCACATCTACCACTACGGCGACCCCTGTGCGGGCATCAGCCGCCCGGAGATGGCCATCACCTGGGACTTCGTCTGGAACTCGATCAAGGGAACATCTCAGGACGGCTGGGGCGTCAACATCAGCAACGACGCGAATCTGACCGAACCTGGTGCGGGCGTGGCTGGCCCGGGCCGCTTCATCCTGGACCCACTCAACCCCAACGCCAGCACGCCCGCCGACTGTGGCGTCACCAACACCGTCTACTACCAGTGGGTCGACGAGAACAATCAACCGGTGTCGAGCCTGACCCCGAACCCGGTGGCGCTCGCGACGTTTTCCAGCAACGCGACCAACTCTGCCGGGGGCACGGCCTCCGCCGAGAACGGGGCGACGAACCCAGCCAGTGTCGGCTTCCCGGCCAATTTCGACTTCAGCGGAGCTGGCCCGGGCTATTTCAAGTTGCTGGCCTGGCCCCAGGCCACGTCCACGGCCGGTGGCGCGGACTGCTCGACACGTACCTGGCAAGCGGGCAGCATCGCCGACGCGTGGCAGGTCGGGTCGGTCTTCAACAACTACCAGTTGACGCTCCCCTCGCCACCGTTGATCAGCGCGCCGGCCAACAATTCCGTGTCGACGATCAACACCCCGCAGATCACGGGTACGGGTGTGGCCGGCGACACCGTCAGCGTCACCGAGGGTGCCACGACGTTGTGCACGGCGACTGTCTCTGCCGCCGGCACGTGGTCATGCACGCCCACCACGCCGCTGGCGGACGGATCGCACACGATCAACGCCGTTCAGACTGACGCGAATCAACTGCAGTCGAACGCGTCGACGGCCGTCACGTTCGCGGTGAACACGAGCACGCCGACACCGACCAGTACACCCACCGCAACACCCACGAGTACACCCACCGCAACACCGACAGGTACACCAACGCCGACACCGACCAGCACACCCACCGCGACACCGACAGGTACACCCACCGCAACACCGACAGGTACACCCACGGCAACACCGACAGGTACACCCACGGCAACACCGACAGGTACATCCACCGCGACTCAGACAGGCACACCCACGGCGACTCAGACGCCGACGCGGACCCCGACAGCCAGCACACCCACCCCGACTCAGGCGCCAACCAGCACGCCTACCGCGACGAGCACGGTCACACCGACCGCGACGCGCATCCCACCTGCGGCTACCCCGACGTCGACTGCCACCAGCACGCCCACGCTCACACCCGCGCCCGTGGCGCCGACACCCACCAGCACGCCCACGCGCACCGCCACCCCGACCTCGACGGCGACATCCACTCCCATCCCGCCGACCCCAACGCCGACTCAAACCGCGACGGCTACGTCGACACCCGTCCCGCCAACGCCGACGGCGACCAGCACGCCCACGCTCACACCCGCGCCCGTCCCGCCGACACCGACCGCCACGAGCACACCTACTCGAACCGCCACCCCGACCTTTACGGCCACGCCTGTGCCGCCCACGCCGACGGCGACCAGCACACCAACGCTGACGCCGACGCGCGTCCCCCCGACCCCGACCGCCACGAGCACGCCCACTCAAAGCCCGACACCGACCGCGACGGCCACGTTCACTCCCCTCCCGCCGACCGCGACCCCGACTCAAACGCCGACACCCGTCCCGCCCACGCCGACCGCGACCGGCACACCCACTCGCACGGCGACGCCGACGTCTACGGCCACGCCGGTGCCGCCCACACCGACTGCCACCAGCACACCAACGGCGACAGCCACGTTCACTCCCATCCCGCCAACCGCGACCCCGACTCAAACGCCGAC
>JAFAPL010000859.1 GCA_019247135.1 Chloroflexota bacterium
GCCCCACGGGCCGCTTCGGACCGCGGCGGGTCCGCCGAGCCGTGCGATGCTCACGCGGCGCAGACACGACCGTGTGAACCTGCGCCGCGAGGCTGGGGTCACGGACCACGTGGGCATCCGAGGAACGATGGCTACACTACGCCGCAATGCGGGCCGATGAGCACGCCTCGCGTGCACCGACCGCGGTCGATTGCGCGGCACCCCGGCAGCACGACGCGACCCAATCAGCACCGTCCGCGCTCCTCCGACCCGACCGCAGGAAACTGAGCTGGCTGGTCGCGGTTGCGCTCGTACTCACGGTGACACTCGCGTATGCCCGCTTTCTGGGCAACCCTCCGTTTGGGTCGGATACCTGGCCGTGGTTGCAGTCGAGCCGCGTCTCGGACCTGGCGGGATACCTGGCGCTCGTCACGTCGCCGATCATGCCCGGGACACGCTTCGCCGCGGAGGTTGCGCGCTTCTACCATCCCGTTACCGCGCTGACGTACGCGTTGGATCTGCAGCTGTTCGGCTCGAGCGCGTTCGCGCTGTACGCGACGAACCTGGCGATTCACGTGATGGCCGTGGTCGGACTGTATGCGCTAGGCCGCGCACTCGGCGCTTCCGTATGGGCGGCGAGCATCGGCGCGCTGGTGCTCGGACTGCAACCTGTCGCAGTCGCCACAGTCCCGAGCTTGCCGCGGCGTCAGGACCTTGTAGTGGGTGCACTGCTGATCTGGTCGATGTGGTTCCTGGCGCGAGCCAATGCGTTGGCGGCGCCGAGTTGGCGCAGGCTCGGCATGTCGCTGATCCTGTTCTTCCTCGCACTCGGTGGCAAAGAGATCGCCTACGCCGGGTTCCTCGTCACTCCACTCGTCGCGGCCGGCGGGGCTGAGCGGAAGGAGCAGAACAGGAAAGGGACTGCCGTCCGGCTTCTCGCGGTGCTGATTGGATTCGCCATCGTCGAGGCGATCGCTTTCACGATCCGCTGGCGCGTGCTGGGCGGCCTTGGCGGCTACTACGGTTCGGAGCGGTTCTTCGCCGACTTCAATGGTCTGCTCGAATACTTCGTACGGCCATACGTCAACCTGAGCCTCTGGCCGGTCCACTGGCTGATGCCGGAACGGCTGCGGGATTGGCTGATCCTGACCATCGCCATTGCGGGCGTGATCGGACTGGGTGTGGCGAGTCTGCCGCGTCGCATGCGGCTGCTGGTCGTCCTCGGCCTCGTCTGGCAGGTCGCCTTTCTCGCGCTGTACGTCGTGTTCCACACGTCGCTTGACGGATACCTGCTGTACGTTCCGTCCGTCGGGCTGGCATTGTGTCTCGTGGGCATAGTCGACGGCGCCGTCGCGCGCCTGAGGTTGGAGCCGAACCGCCTGCGCCGGGTCGCCCTCGCCGCGTCGGGTGGTCTGGTCGCGCTCTTCTGCTTGGCCGTACTCCGAACGTCCTCGTTCATTGAGCCGTATCCCGAGTGGGAAGACGCGGGCTATGTCTCGAGCGCATTCCTCGACCAGTTCGTGCCGTGTGTGCGTGGCGCGGCGTCAGGTGCGCGTGTAAGCGTCGACAATCTGCCGCACCGCATCGACTACGAGACCGATGAGAGCCACTTCGTCGACGCGTTCATGTTCGAGCCGTACAGCCTCGAGGCGGCTCTCGCCGTGCTCGCGCCCGACATCCACGTAGAGATCGACGCGACCTCAGTTCAGGACGTCAACCATCGGCCCCAACGTGTGGCGCTGACGTGCGACCAGACCGCGGATGGTCAGCACGTCACCGTCGACCTGCCGGACTGATTGCCTTCCCGAGCGCACACGTGACAGTGGTGGCGGGCGGGCTGCGCGAGCTCATTTCGGGCGGCCAACAATTGCCTCGCGCCGTGCGAAAGCGATCTGGCGGCTGACCGACGGAGCGCGAAACCGTTGCTGACGCGCCGCGCTGCCGGTATCCTCAGTTTCGCTCGGAACGCATGGCTTCCGAGTCAGGACACCTTTGCACCACCCCGAGCTGGGAGGAGAGGAGAACCTGCTATATGGCTGGCGTCACGCTGGACCACATCAGCAAGAAGTACGGCGAGGTCACCGCCGTCAATGATCTGAACATTCAGATCCGTGATCAGGAGTTTCTGGTCCTCGTCGGACCGTCCGGCTGCGGCAAGAGCACCGCCTTGCGCATGATCGCCGGCCTCGAAGAAATCACCGGCGGCGACCTGTACATCGGCGATCGACGGGTCAATGACGTCGCGCCGAAAGACCGCGACATCGCCATGGTGTTCCAGAGCTACGCGCTCTACCCGCACATGTCGGTCTACGACAACATGGCTTTCGGTCTGAAGCTGCGCAAGCGGCCCAAGCAGGAGATCGAACGGCGGGTCAAAGAAGCCGCCGAGCTCCTCGGCCTCCAGAACCTGCTGCAGCGCAAGCCGAAACAGCTCTCAGGTGGTCAGCGCCAGCGCGTTGCCCTTGGTCGAGCCATCGTTCGCGAGCCCCAGGTATTCCTCATGGACGAGCCGCTGTCCAATCTGGATGCCAAGCTGCGCGTCGAGACGCGAGCTGGTCTGATCAAGCTGCACCAGCGTCTGCTGACAACGACCGTGTACGTCACGCACGACCAGGTCGAGGCCATGACGATGGGCCATCGCATCGCGGTCATGCGCGAGGGCGTCATGCAGCAGCTCGACACGCCGCAAACGCTCTACGATCGGCCGGCGAACCTGTTCGTGGCGGGATTCATCGGTACGCCCGCGATGAACTTCTTCCCGGGCCAGCTGGTCGCCGAAAACAACGGTCAGGACGTCTTCGTCCAGACCAGCGGCCTTAAGCTGAAGGTGCCGGAGCGGCTGCGCGGCAAGCTGACCCAGCAGAGTGGTCGCGACATCATCTTCGGCGTGCGACCCGAGCACATCCACGCTCGATCCGAAGTGCGCGAGGCGCAGCCTGGGCAGCTCGCAACGGTCAATGTCTCGGTTATCGAGCCGCTCGGGTCTGAGGTGTTCGCCTATCTCGCGACCAACGGACACGAGTTCATCGCGCGGATGGACGCCTCGGTTCAGCCGCGACCGGGCGAGAGCATCGAGACGGTCTTCGACACGGACCATCTGCACGTGTTCGACAAGGAAACCGAACAGGCGCTCTCTTAGGCCGTTTTCTTAGATCCCGAACCGAGAGCCCGTGGCAGCACGCGTGTTGCCGCGGGCTTCTTGTTCTTATCCGGCCGCGCAGTTGGGGTCGGAGTCGCGCTCGGCGAGCAGATGCGACGTGGTGAAGTGGGAGTTAGGGGCGAGCGGCGGTTCTGCGCCCGCGGCCGTTGCCGTGCGTCTCTGCGGCCAGCTCCGGTTCGGCGTCCGGTTGGGTCAGCGTCCCGACGGCCGTGGTGACCTCCTCGGGTGGCGGGGTGCCGTAGACGTTCAAGCCACAGAACGGGCACATCTTCCAGCGCAACACCAGTGGTCGTTCACAGCGCGCGCACGTCCGCTTGAGTCGAGTCTGGCACCACGGGCAGAAGATGAACTCGGGCTCGACGCGTTGCTTGCACACCGGGCACGAGTTGTGGACCTGGATGCCCTGTAGAAAGGCTTCTTCTTCGAGCGAGTCCTCGTACAGCTGCGCCAGCGTCTTGGGTGGCCGAAGAATCACGTAGATCAGCAGCCCTGGAAAGCTGAAGACGGCGACGAGGAGCGTAGCCGCGACCTGCAGGAAGATGTCGGTTGTGCGCGCGCGAATGTCACGGAACGTCCACCAGACGCTGGCGATCCATAGCGCCACCAGGTACGCGGCGATGATGGTGATCCCGATCCGGAGGATTCGTTCGAGTTGGGTGACGAAGTCCTGGAGATCCATGTGCGCTCCTGGGGCTCAGTTGTTGACGTTCATTCGCGGCGGGCAGATTGCGGGCACGTTCGATCGGCCAGCCTATCAGGCAGGTCGCGTGCCAACTCTAGCGCAGCCGAGCAACCCTGCGCTCGCTAGGCTCGCAACGCTCGCTGCGCTCGCAACGCGCGCACTCGAATTATTGACATTTTAGCGAACGTACGTTCTAATGGTCTCACCAGAGAGGAGGGTCCCGCCAGAGACACTACCGACACGATGCAAACTGAATAAGGATAGGCAAGGTGCAAGGGCCAGAGAGCCGGGCGGTGGGAGTACGGCGCACAATGTGGCTCAGGTGTCGATCGACGTGATGCGCTTGCCGCCCGGCGTCCACGAGCTGGGCCAACGCCTGGCTGCGGAGTTCGCCGGGCGGAATGCGGAGCTGTTCCTCGTCGGCGGCATGGTGCGCGATCTGGAGCTGCACGCGGGTGTGGGCCAGGACGTCGACTTCGCGACCAGTGCCGCGCCAACTGTCACGTCGGCGGCGCTGAAGGCAGCGGGTGGGAAAGTCTTCAGTGTCGGCGAGAAGTTCGGCACGATCGGCGCGGTTTTCGACGCACCGCCGCTTCACGTCGAGGTGACCACGTACCGCGCTGAGGCGTACACGCCCGGCTCGCGCAAACCGTCGGTGGCTTTCGGCGGCTCGCTCGAGGATGATCTGGCGCGACGCGATTTCACCATCAACGCGATCGCGTTGGACCTCCGGTCGGGTGCGTTGCGCGATCCGCTCGGAGGCGTGCGCGACCTCGAGGTCGGACTGGTGCGGGCGGTCGGCGAGCCGGCCGAGCGCTTCAGGGAGGATCCGTTGCGCTTGCTGCGGGCAGTGCGCTTCGCCTCACGGCTCGGGTTTCTGATCGAGCCGGCGACCGCCGATGCGGTGTGCGCGGCTGCGCCGGCGCTCGCGGGCATCAGTCGCGAGCGCGTGCGGGACGAGCTCGCGAAGATTCTTCTGGGGCCCGCGCCCGCGCGGGGCATCGAGCTGCTGTGCGATCTCGGGTTGGCTCCCTTCAGCCTGCCCGCCGTGCCGAAACTGCGCGGTATGCAGCAGGAGGCCGGCCGACACAAGGACGTATTCAGCCATACGCTCCAGGTGCTCGATCGCACGCCGCCGCGGACGGCGCTGCGCTGGGCCGCCCTGCTGCACGACATCGCCAAGCCGAACACCAAGCGTGTCGAAGACGGGAAAGTCACCTTTCACGGGCACGATCACAAAGGCGCTCGAATGGCTCGACGCATTCTCACCGAGCTGCATCAGCCAACCGAGCTGATCACACGGGTCGAGCGCCTGGTGGGGCTGCATCTTCGAGCCAATGCGTACGCCGGCGAATGGACCGATAGCGCGGTGCGTCGGCTCGTGCGCGAGGTCGGTGATGACCTGCTCGAGGATCTGCTGGCGCTCTCGCGCGCGGACGTCACCACGGGTCGCGTCGAGCTGAGGGTCGCCATCGCGCGGAGCGTGGCCGAGCTGGAGCAGCGCATCAAGGAGCTGCGCGAGCAGGAGGACATTGCGCGGCTTACCAGTCCGCTCGACGGCATCGGGCTGATGGCGCTGTTCGGACGCGGCCCGGGCGCGTGGAT